>NZ_JBHEUZ010000012.1:0-194345 GCF_041925275.1 Parapedobacter sp. 2B3
AAACCTGAAAGACCTATACCCACAGAACTATAAAAATAATCTTCAGGAATCAAACCTGTAGTTGGTCGGGCGGATACGGTTCATCATCCACGGGGAGGGAGGGGTAAATGGTCAGGATTGACGAGAACACGAAATCCGTCCGTTTCCCCGAGGCGGTGGACGAACGGCTCACCCTGCTTGCGCGGAAACTTGTCCGCACCAAGCGGGAAGTGGTCATGCAGATGGTGGATTATTTCTACAAAAGCAAGAAAGACCCCGCCGACCTGAACGACGAGGTGCTGAAAAAGGAACTGTCAAGCGGTATCAGCCGCATCCTCTCGTTCATCCGCAAACAGGAGGGTGATATGCTGGTGCCGATGTATTCGGCAATGGAGGAACTGATGGCCATCGCCAAGATGCAAAGCCCGCTTTTGAAGAACATCGGCAAAGGGCAGTCGGAGGCAACCATCATGGGCAGGGAAACCATCGGCTACCTGAAACTGGTGGACGGTACACTGAAAAAGATACTTGGCAACATGCGGGAAAGGGAAACATTGAAGTCCAGGTTCCGGCAGGTACTGGATTACTACATTACCCAAAGGGAAACCCTCGGCTGGCCTGTATCGGCGGCCAAAAAGGAGGAACTGGCCAAGCATGCAAGGCAATCACTGGATAATCTGTAACGTATGTACATCAACATCACCAAGTCGGAAACGGGCGACAACAAGGGCAGCAGCGGTGCGCTGGTGCATTACCTCGAAAAGGAAAACCGGATGCAGCCCGAAAACGGGATGGAAAATAAGCCGGAGCGTTGGTTCAACGGGACGGCCAACGACATCAAACCCCACGAGGTGCGGACGGGCATCGACCGCAACGTGGCCAAGCTGGGCAGGGACGACAGCAAGTTCTTCCTCATTAACGTCAGCCCCAGCCACAAGGAACTGGCGCACCTCGTGTCCAAATACGGCGAGGACGGGGCAAGGGAAAAGCTAAAGGAATTTGCCACGAGGGTAATGGACGAATATGCCCGTAACTTCAAACGCCCCGGCATCGACAGCCACAGCGATTTGCTTTGGTTCGGCAAGCTGGAAAACCACCGCTATTACGGCCACAACGACAGGGAGGTGAAAAGCGGGCAAAAGAGAAAAGGGGAACGCAAGGAGGGGCGGCAGATGCACGTCCAGATTATCGTGAGCCGCAAGGACATCACCAATAAAATCAAGCTAAGCCCGCAGAACACGTCACGCGGCAAAAACAAAGCCCATTCGCGGAAGCTGGGGCAGTTCGACCGCACGGCGTTCAAGCAGTCCGGCGAAACGCTGTTCGATGAACTGTTCGATTTTGAGCGTAACCTGAAAGACAGCCTGCAATATGCCAACACGATGAAGAACGGCACGGCACAGCAAAAAGCGCAGATGCACACGCTCACGGAATTAACCGAGCGGCATCCGCAGGGTAAGCCGTTGGCGATGGAACTGGCACATGATGTTGCCCAAGGCATGTTCGAAAGCGTGGGCGAAATGCTGACCACCACGGGCAGCATGGCTGCCGACCTATTGGGATTGCTGATGGCTCCGGTGGAGGGAGCGGGTGAGCAGCAAAGCCCCATCGAGGAGGAGGAAAAGCGGCGCAAACGGAAAAAGAAAGCGCAGTCACGGGGTATCAGGAGGTGAGTTTACGGGTGGTTCAGGGCATCCGGCCTTTGCACCGCCCGGCCAAAATTACCCACGGCGTGGGAAAGGTCAAGGGTATATAAACGCCCCCGTCCGCAGGCCTTTGCCCTCCGGCGCCCTTGACCCAATTCCCCCGCCTTGCGTTCCGGTGGCCTAAGCGGTGAAAATGCCTTTGTGTGTGCAGATTTAAAAACAAGAATACTGAAATGAACCGATATGAGCCAGTAAGAACCAATAGTGAGCCGATAGCGAAGTGTTAGTTGTGTGTGAGTGGGGCTGTAAAAGAGGGGTACGAAAAAAGCCATCCGTTTGCGGGATGGCTTGCTTTATATTGTAAGAATTCTATCAGAGCTTTTCGATTTGCTTAATGGACAGCTTGGTGAACTTGGCAATTTGTTCAATAGAGATACCATCTTTTTTCATTTCGCGTGCGATGGCAATGGCTTCTTCACGCTTCCCCCTATTCTTTTCCCTATCCAATAATAACTGTTCTATGCCCATGGTATCCCTCCTTTCTGTTAATTTTTCTACTTCTTGTTCAAAGATAGTATTTACTTCTGAATTGTCAAAGCGCACATAGTAGCGCAGGAAATTCATCAGTCCTCTGATTTTTCCCTTGGCTATTCTACGGATAAGCAATTCACGGGCCAACTGGATTTTTATCTGCAATAAAGCCTCATCACTTTGACTGCCGTTGTTTGTGTTTTTCCCCGCAAATGCTGCCTTGGCAGTTAAGACGACCAAGGCAAACGGATTGTTGCTTGCCAAAAGGGCTTCATCGTCCTGTTCGGCAATTTTGTACATATTAAACCTATACGAGATGCCTGTACCCATAAACTCTTCCTCATAGGTATTCGGTCTCGGTTTTTTGCTCGCCTCCGTCAGGATGGCATATGCAGAAATGCGCTTATGGTATTTATCAAGTATCCGGTAATAATAGGTGAACATCCGCAAGGAGAAATCCCTGCGGTAAGTGCCCTGAACTTCCACATGGATTAAAACCCATTCCTCCTTGCCGTCATGGGTATAGACCTGCGCCAGTTTGTCAACCACTTTGGGGGCAAACTCATCATCTTCCGGTGGGAACAACTGCTCCAACTCCTTGTCGAGGAACGTGATGCCCCGGTTTAAATCGAAGACTTTGTCGGCATCAGGATGGAGGAAGCGGAGGAAATCGTCAAAAACGTCTTCCAAAATCCCTTTCCATAGGTAATCGTCTTTTTGCTTCATTGTTTTGCTTGGTTGTACACGGGTAAAAATATGAATAATTTTCGGTCACATTCCGGCAAGCCGCTTCTGCAAGGCCTCCATGTCGCTGCCGATCCGCGTATCCAGCAGCTTGGCATAGTGCTGGGTGGTCTTGATGCTGGTATGCCCCAGCATTTTGGAAACCGTTTCGATAGGCACGTTGTTGGCCAGTGTCACCGTGGTGGCGAATGTGTGCCGCGCCATGTGGAATGTCAGCTTTTTAGTGATGCCGCACAGGTCGGCAATCTCTTTCAGGTAGCTGTTCATCTTTTGGTTGCTCAATACCGGAAGAACCAATCCCTTTGCTACGCATGAGGGATAGTCTGCATAGCGTCCGATGATTTCCAAGGCTCGCGGAAGCAGCGGGATATTGGAGGAAGTTTCCGTTTTCTCCCGGCTGGTCAATACCCACAACCTGCCGTCTATACCCTTGGCGATGTCCGTCTTTTGCAGCTTCCGCACATCGGCGTATGACAGCCCCGTATAGCAGCAGAATACGAAGATGTCGCGCACATGTGCCAGCCTTGTTATGGAAAATTTCTTTTGGGCTATCCTGTCCAGTTCATCGGGCGTGAGAAATTCCTTTTCCCTTGGCTTGGCTTTCGTTTTGTAGAACGCAAAGGGGTTTTCCGTAATCCATCGGTGGGCAATGCACAGGTTGACGATTTTACGCAGGTGTTTCATGTACTTGGTCGCCGACACCGCACTGCATCCCATGTCCGAGCGCAGGAAAAACTCGTAACCCGTGATAAACGCATGGTCGATGCGCCGGATGTCGATATCCGTTTCACCGAGGCATTTCGAGAGGTACGCGGTAAGATGCCCAACCGAAGTGTTGTAGCCTTTCAGCGTGTTTGGCTTGAAGCCCTTGCCCAGCAATGCTTCCATTTTCCGGTTGTGTTCGGTGAACGTTTCCATTAGGTGCCGCCGTTGCACGTCTTTGCCGAGGTACTTTAGTTTCAGCGTTTCGGCAGTGATTTCCGCGCCGTCCTTTACGAGTTGCAGGTGGGCATTGGCCACCTTTCGCTCCATCGTGTCGAGGTAGGCGTTCAGGCCACGGATATCCTCTTTGGTACCCTTGGCACGATTGGACTTGGCGTTCCAGCGTACGGGGTCGCATTCTCGGCCAGTGGACACTTCCTTGGGTTCACCGGCCACGGTGATACGCATGTAAATCGGCTTGGGGCCGCACACATAATTTTTTGGTTTCTTCAAGTAGAAGAGCAAGGAATAATTTGTACTCATGATAACACATCATTTAAGTGAAACAAAACCGAGTCCCGACTTTCGGGACGAGCTCTGCATCGCCGTTAAAAAGCAATTTTTTACCGATGCAAATTAGCCTTGCAGCCTACGGTAGTCAAGATGTTCAATGACTGAACACGTTGTTTTACAATTTGTTACAACGTTTCCAGTGAGTAAAGGTATGCGGGGAATTGACTCACTGAATTACTCACTGTTTTTATGCGAGTAATTGAATGAATCAGGATGCTGTAAAAAACAAAAAGCCCGCAAACGTTTAATTTGCAGGCTTTTGTATGTTTTGACTTCAAGATGTGTAGCCCGTAGGGGAATCGAACCCCTGTTTCAAGAATGAAAATCTTGCGTCCTAACCCCTAGACGAACGGGCCTTTTTTACTTTTTCGAAAAACACGTTTCCGTTTTTCGGTCTGCAAAGATAGAAGTATTTCTATTCGTTCCAAAGAAAAACGATAGAATTTTTGTGCTATTCTATCCGCCCTTCTGCTCGCGCACGGAGGAACACTTCCTCACGCAGCAATTCTCGCTGGCCTGCCCCGATGGTTTTATGTTCGCGGATGGTCGTATCGACCACGGTGAAGCCATTGGCGGCGAGGAGTTCTTGCGCTGCTGCCGGTGTATACAACGTAAATCCGTATGCTGTAAACGGAAGACGTTCCATAAATGCACGGCTGGCGATGGCGAGACAGCACATACCGCCCGGTTTCAGCATACGCCGGATCTCAGTGAGCTGGACACGAGGGTTTTCCCAGAAGTAAAGGGTGTTGACGGTAAGCACGTAGTCAAACGATTGATCGAGGAAAGGGAACGTCAGCCCATCTGTCCATTCGAAACATGCGCTACCGGCCTCGATGTGCTGCCTGTTGATATTCCGGGCTTCGTTAATCATCGTTTCAGACCGGTCGACACCGGTGTACCGGATGCCAGCGCCCTTGGATAGCACGTATGCGGCGAAGTTCCCATTGCCGGGGCCGATTTCCAATACATGCGCATTTGGATGGATATCCATGAGGTCGATCGCATGGCGGGTCATATCGCCGTTGCTCACATTCATGTGGGCCGCCGTTTGGATGCCCGCTTCACCTTCCGGATGAGCCAACTGTGCCGCTACGGCCTTGAAATCGATCGGTTTGTCCATGTCGCTTACCGTTTGTCTACGCTGTATTTGCCCGGGCCCACGAAAGCGAGGCCCAAGAACACCACGCCGATTTCAATGGCGTGCGATGCGCCCATGAGGCCGTCGCCCCGGCCCAGATGGGAGAGCGCGGCGATAAGCATCGTAAAGGCGAGTGCAATGGCGACAGGTCGGAAAAATAACCCGAGCAGGAAGCATACGCCACCCACGGTCTCGGCTAAAGCAGCCAGTAGCCCCCAGAACATGGGTAGAAAAGTAATGCCTATATTACCCATCGCGCTGCCCACGCCTTCCCACCGATCGGGTCCGCCTAGCAGTTTGGGGTAACCGTGCATCACAAACATGATTCCAAGACCGATGCGGATAAGTAATAACCCTGTGTTTTTAAATTTGCTCAACGATGATAGCGCAGCCATTTTTGATTGCTGATTTTGTATAACCTGCTGTTAATTTCCGCGCAAATTGACTTATCTTTGCCGTGTTTGCAAGCAATGGATTTTCATTTTTCTGTAAAAATGAACGGCTTTCCCACTAAATAACTGATATACATTGAGTAATACTGATTTACCTTTCAAGCGATATACGATTACTTCGGCCCTGCCTTATGCCAACGGCCCATTGCACATCGGGCACCTTGCGGGGGCCTATATCCCCGCCGATATTTTCGTGCGCTTCCTGCGCTTGAATGGGCGGGATGTGGTCTATGTATGTGGTTCGGATGAGCATGGTGCCGCCATCACCATCAAGGCGAAGAAGGAAGGGACAACGCCGCAGGCGATTATCGACCAATACCATGCGCAGATCAAAGCCAGTTTTGAACAGTTTGGGATATCGTTTGATATTTACCACCGTACATCTGAGCGGATACACCACGAGCTTTCGCAGGAGTTTTTCCTCAATTTATACGAAAAGGGCGAGTTTACCGAGCAGGTAACCGAGCAGTATTACGACGAAGAGTACCACCAATTTTTGGCAGATCGGTACATTACAGGTACATGCCCCAATTGTAAAAATGAGGGTGCGTACGGCGACCAATGCGAAAAGTGCGGTACTTCGCTAAATCCCACCGACTTAATTAATCCACTATCTACACTGAGTGGAAAACCCCCGGTACTCCGCGAAACCAGGCATTGGTACCTGCCATTGGATAAATACCAGCCATGGCTGGAAAAGTGGCTGCTCGAAGGTAAGAAAGATGTGTTAAAGCCCAACGTGTACGGCCAGTGCCGCTCATGGCTCAAATCGGGTTTGCAGCCGCGATCGATGACGCGCGACCTGGATTGGGGTGTGGATGTGCCCCTTGGCGATGCGGTGGGCAAGAAGCTGTATGTTTGGCTCGATGCACCCATCGGCTATATCTCGGCAACGAAACAATGGGCGCTAGACACAGGCAACGACTGGGAGAAGTATTGGAAAAAGCAGGCTAATCCGGCTGATGATGCTTGTCTGATCCACTTTATCGGTAAGGACAACATTGTATTCCATTGTATCACATTCCCCAGCATCCTCCACGCACACGGCGAGTATGTGTTGCCCGAGAATATACCGGCCAATGAGTTCCTTAACCTGGAAGGCGACAAGCTGTCTACCTCACGCAACCACGCCGTGTGGTTGCATGAATACTTGGCGGCGTTTCCCGGTAAGCAGGACGAACTGCGTTATGTGCTGACTTCCATCCTGCCGGAGACGTCGGATAGCGAGTTTACCTGGCGTGATTTCCAAGCGCGGGTCAACAATGAGTTGGTAGCCATCTTCGGTAATTTCATCAACCGTGTATTGGTGCTTTCGCACAAATATTTCGATGGCAAGGTGATGCCGGCCACAGACCTCACCGAAACGGATCGGTTTATTTTTTCCGAACTGGAACGGTACCCGAAGTACATCGCCACCTCCGTCACCCATTTCCGCTTCCGCGAGGCGTTGGCACAGTTCATGAACATAGCCCGGTTGGGCAACAAGTATTTGGCCGATGCCGAACCGTGGAAAGTAATCAAAACGGATGAGGAACGTGTAAAGACTGTATTGAACGTAGGGCTGCAGATTGCCGCCAACCTGGCTGTGCTCGCCCAGCCTTTCCTTCCCCATACCGCGCGGCGAATGGCCGAGATGTTGCATTTAGAGGAACTCGGGTGGGAGCGTGCTGGAAGTTCCACGCTTTTGCCAGCCGGGCATCAACTGGGACAAGCGCAGTTACTTTTCGAGAAGATCACCGACGAACAGGTCCATGCGCAACTCGCCAAGCTATCGCAGGCGAAAGAAGGGAATGTAAAACCCGCCGCCGCGTTGCCGGAAGCGAAAGACGTCGTCGAATTTTCCGATTTCGTGAAAATGGATATCCGAACGGGTGAAATCCTTGCGGCCGAAAAAGTGGCTAAGACCAAGAAATTGCTCAAGTTGACGATTGATACCGGGATTGACCAACGAACGGTGGTGTCGGGCATTGCCGAGTTTTTTACACCGGAGGAGATTGTGGGTAGGCAGGTGGCCATCTTGATCAATCTGGAACCGCGTGAAATCAAGGGCATCCTATCGCAAGGCATGATCTTGATGGCGGAGGATGCCGATGGCCGCCTCGACTTCGTTTCGCCGAAGACGGCTATGCGGCCCGGCAGCGTGATCCGATAGCTTGCCCGCCCGCTGTTGGTTACTTGAGTAAGGCGATGGCTTCTTTGGCAGCTTTCACATCGTGCACCCGCAGGATGTGGACGCCCTTTAACAGCAGCACGGTATTGAGCACGGTCGTGCCGTTGAGGGCATCTTCGGGTTTGATGCCTAGTTTTCTGTAAATCATCGATTTGCGTGAAATGGCACCCAAGATGGGGAGTCCATGCACGTGCATCGTTTCCAGGCGGTTGAGTAGTTCGTAATTCTGCTCCAGTGTTTTCGCAAATCCGAAACCGGGGTCCAAGATAATGTCCCGTACACCCAATTGCCGTAAGGCAGCGACCTGCTTGCCGAAGAAAAGACTGATCTCACCGACTAGATCGCTATAATCGGTCAGCCGTTGCATGGTGTCGGGCGTACCCCGCATGTGCATAAGGATGTAGGGCACCTGCAGATCGGCAACGGTGGCAAACATCTCCCCGTCTAGCGTGCCGCCGGAAATATCGTTGATGATATGCGCCCCTGCTGCAATACAGGCACGCGCTACTTTTGCGCGGAACGTATCGATGGAGAGGATAGCTTCAGGGAACCGGGAGCGAATGGCTTCGATAATGGGCAAAAGGCGGTCGGACTCTTCCCTCGCACTTACATCCGTGGCCCCGGGGCGGGATGAATAGGCACCGAGGTCGAGTATATCGGCCCCTTCGGCGAGCAATTGCTCGGCCTGTGCCAATGCAGTAGGAACCGTATGATGGCGCCCCCCATCGTAAAAAGAATCGGGCGTGATGTTCAATATGCCCATCACTTTCGGCGAGGAAAGATCGATCAGCTTGCCGCCGGCATTCATCCTATCGCACCACCACTACACCGTCAGCAATGATATTGATGTCTACTTTGGGTTCGGTGATTTTAGCGATTTCTTCGGCGTCTTTGCCTGCATCTTCAGCAAAGTGCTGTTGCTGGGCTACCGATACTTCCCGTACCTTGGCTTGGCCCTCGAGCACGACCGTTTTTCCCACGATGTTTTGTGGCATGAAAAATCCGTAATCCTTGAACCGCACCAAAATGGGGTCGCCCTCACCTTCGCGTAGTACGCGGATGAAACAGCCTTTCTTTTTGCATACTTCTACGACCTTGCCTTGTACCTTGCCGGTATAGGTAGAATCGGTAGTAAGCTTGGCTTCCAGTTGCCGTACATTGATGGCGTCATTTTTGGTAATCGCTTTGCCGTACTGAACTCCCGGCTGGGCCGAAGGGATTTCGTTCTGGGCCAGCGATACCGCCGCGAAACAACACAACGCAACCAGGGTGAATGCTATTTTGTTCATAACCTGTTGTTTTTGTCAATATGCAAACTTAGGCAAAATGCTCCGTATTCACGAATGCCTAAAGAGGCGAAAGGCAATGCGTAAATCAACGGCGGATAAATGAAAATTGGCCATCCGGTTCGAGCTTCATTACGACAGATGCCGCACCGCGCTGCGTATCGTGCTGACCGTAGGATGCCACGTAATCTACACCATCGATAACCGATTGGTCGATTTCGCTGAAGTTGGTCGCGGCCGGATGGCCGCTTAAGTTGGCCGATGTGGACACGATGGGTTTACGGAACCGTTGGAGCAAAGCCGAACAAAAGGGGTGACGCACGATACGGATACCGATACTTCCATCTTCGGCAAGGAGGTTGGGTGCTAGGTTTTTGGCCCCCGAATATACAATCGTCAGCGGTCGTTCCGTGTATTCGATGAGTTGGTAGGCAACCTCGGGTACTTCCTGTACATAGCTTGGGAGTTTGTGGTCGCTGTCGAGGAGAACGATCAGGCTTTTCGCTTGGTCGCGCCCCTTCAACCGGAATACACGCGCCACGGCATCGGTATTGGTAGCATCGCAACCGATACCCCATATCGTATCGGTAGGGTATAGGATAAGCCCTCCATTCCGTAAGGTTTCGAGGGCCTCATTGATATCCGTTGGTTTTACGTCGCTAGCCATCCGCTACACGGCTACATTGTGTTCGCGCAACGCATCGTTAAGGGAGGTTTTCTTGTCGGTCGATTCCTTGCGTTTGCCGATAATAAGGGCGCAGGGAACCTGGTAGGCACCGGCGGTGAATGTTTTGGTATAGGAGCCGGGAATAACCACAGATCGTGCGGGCACTACTCCCTTATATTCGATGGGTTCGGTTCCACTTACGTCGATGATTTTGGTCGAGGCGGTAAGTACCACATTGGCACCCAATACGGCTTCCGCTTCCACGTGCACACCTTCTACCACAATAGCCCGCGACCCCACGAAGACGTTGTCTTCGATGATAACAGGAGCAGCCTGTACGGGTTCTAGTACACCACCGATACCCACGCCACCGCTGAGGTGTACGTGTTTGCCGATCTGCGCGCACGATCCCACGGTCGCCCACGTATCTACCATGGTGCCTTCGTCTACGTAGGCGCCGATATTTACGTAGGAGGGCATCATGATGACACCCTTGGCTAAATAGGCGCCATAACGCGCGATGCCGTGGGGCACCACGCGCACACCCAACTCTTTATAGTTGGTTTTCAATTTCATTTTGTCGTGGAATACGAAGGGGCCTGTGGCCACTTCTTCCATTTGCCGGATGGGGAAATAGAGGATAACCGCCTTTTTGATCCAGTCGTTTACATGCCAACGGGAACCAATGGGTTCTGCCACCCGGAGTTCACCTTTATCCAGGCGCTGGATGACTGACTCAATCGCTTCCCGGTACTCTTTATATTCCAAAAACTGCCGGTTTTCCCAGGCATCTTCAACCAATCCTTTTAATTCTTTAATCATATCGAACCGTGTATCGAAAGTTATTCGGGCAAAGAAAGCAAATTCTTCCGACTTACGCCGCATTTTACCTAAGTTTGCTGTGATGGCTGAAGACGGAAAACTACGCATAGATAAATACTTGTGGGCTATCCGTGTATTCAAAACACGGAGCTTGGCAACGGAGGCGTGCAAGGCCGGCCGCGTGAAGCTCGATGGGCGGAGTGTCAAACCCTCGGCATTGGTTAAGGTGGGCGATGCCTACCATGTTCAGAAAGGGATGGAAAAGAAAGTGTTACAGGTTACGGGCTTGTTGGATAAGCGTGTAGATGCCAAAACGGCCGTTGCGTTTTATACAGATATTACCCCGCTGGAAGAAACCTATGCGTACACATCGATGCACCGGGCATCCGTGCCAACCCGCGACCGAGGGACGGGGCGCCCTACGAAAAAAGACCGAAGGGAGCTAGACGACTTGCAAAATGATTGGTGGAACGAAAGCTAGGGCGTGCTGAATTTCTGGCCTTCGATATGTACCAATGCCGCCGCGATGGGATAGGTGATGCTGGTTGTTGCATCGCTGCCGGTAAAGCGTGTAGGCAATGCCAGGCCACTGCCAATCGCCTTATAGCCGCCTATGGAAAATGCAACGGTCCCGCGGTTGGGTCGCCATTGGTGTATCCGGCCGGTTTGTGAGTCGACATATAATTGGCCCGCTACGGACGACTCGAAGCTGGTGTGTCTATTCTCGATGGCAACAACCGTAAACCGTTGCGATCCGATCAGTTTATCGCCCGTGATTTTATAGGAAACTTGGTCTCCCTCCAAAACGGTGGGCAAGAATAGGAGCTGGGCGTCCCGGTTGAACTCTTCGATGATTTCGGAAACAATATCATGCGTGGTGCGCGGGTTTTCAAGTTTGGTGTCATTGATGTATACCGTCCCTTCGCCTGTTTCGATATTGAAGAGGACAATGACTGCCTCATCGTCCGTAGTAATGCCGTCAAAGCGGCAATTTCCCGTTTGTTTGTCCCAAAGGTATTTGCGCTCGCCCTGCGCGAAAGAATGATTACCCCCCTTGCAGCTGAACATGAAATACCGGGCGTTGTGCCAGTTCTCACGTCCGCCCACGGCCTCCCAAAGCTTATCTGCGAGTTTGATTTCCGTGCCGGATGGGGCATCTTGCCCGTTTACGGCAGTGGTGCAGCAGCACACGGCAATCAGTAGGCTTAGCTTGAGTTTGACGGAATATAGCATTATCTTTATCATGCTTATTTTTCAGTGCGACGTTATACTCGACAGCCTGAAAACGCGGCAGGTATTGATGACCGCAGGAACTACCTGTTTAACCGATGGTAACAATTACCGGAGCCGTTTTGTTTTGGGATACGTATTGTAGGCCGGGCAGGTCTTTGGCGAACAGGACTGCATTGACAGTGATACGAGTACAAATAACGCGATGCCGATGGTAAATATCCTTTTCATTCGAAAATAGTTATGCATTTAGTTACCTGCTTTCAATGGCATTCATGAATGCTTCGCAGTTTATTCTTTAATGGCCCCATGGGACCTGCATTTTCATTCGTACCATTTGCTTTTCAGCGGTGATGAAACTTGCGATCTAGCGCAGGTTTCATATGATAGCGGACTGCCTATTACGGTTGATGGGAGCCACTCAATGCTGCCATCTGGATGGCGGTAATGGCGGCTTCTTCGCCCTTGTTGCCATGCTTCCCTCCGGCTCTGTCTAGCGCTTGCTGCAGATTGTCAGTTGTTAAAACGCCAAAGATAGCAGGTTTATTGTGCTTGAGTGCAACTTGGGTAATGCCGTGGGCAACGGCGCTGCAAATGAAGTCGAAATGCCTGGTTTCGCCCTGAATAACGCAACCGAGGCATATGACTGCGTCCAATTGCCTATCGCGAAGGAGGATATCTGCCCCGCCCGTGAGCTCATAGCTGCCGGGTACCTGCACCACCTGGATGTTTTCCTCCGATGCACCGTGTTTTATCAAAGCCTCATAAGCGCCATCCAGCAAAGCTCCGGTCACTTCGGCATTCCATTGAGAAACAACAATACCGAATCGGTACGGAGCGGCTGATGCCACTTCGATGTGGGAGAAATCCGACAGGTTTTTATGGTGACTTGCCATATGCAATCAAAGCAACGGCTACAACTGTGCCTCCGCCCGGGCGATGAAACTTTCGATAGAAGTGGCCTCGTGGCTTTCCGGGTAATCAGACTGGATACGCTTGTAGGCCGCTACTGCATTTTTGAAATCGTTTTGTGCTTCGTACACCAACCCCAGTTTCTTGAGTAGCAATGGTGATGTAAATGCGTTTGCATTTTTGTCTGCAGCTTTTTTGTAGAACGACGCTGCTTTTTTATAGTCTTTCAGCTCGGAGTATGCGTCGCCAAGAAGGCCGATAACCAGCGGATCGAGTATGACACTACCTGTATTGGTGTATTGTTCCAATGCATTGATTGCCTCTTGGTAGTTGCCTTGGCGGAGGTATAGCCCCCCTAAATAGGCATTGGCGATATTGGCCGATTTGGTGTTTTCGTAGGCGGTTGCTATTTCCTTGAAACCAGGATAAGACCCATCCCCGTCAATGGCGCGTTGTTGGAGGGAATCGATCGTTGCATACGATTCAGCCTTAAAAAGTTGGTTGGCTGCAGTTTCAGCACGCGGTGCGAGGTAAAAACGTTGGTAGCCAATGTAAAGTAAAATTAGCACGACGATACCGCCGACAATGAATACCAAACTCTTCTGGTTCTCTAAAATGAAACTGCCGCTTCCGGGGCGCTGGGCGTTGCCCGGCACCGTTGCCTTATGTTTTTGATTGTTTGACATTTCTGTTTCTAAATTCGGACTGCAAAAATACACTTTTACAACTTATATACAAGTGCTTTTTGCATGCGCTGGTCAAACGTCGATGCCATTTTTGTGTTTTTGGTCGAGTTCTTCGTAGATGGAGTTGTTGCTTTTGAATTCAGGCACCAGTTCTTTCATTTTTAGGACGATTTCCCGCTCATTTTGATTCTTCGTCATGTTGATCAGTGCATCGATCTGTGTTTCCACTTGTTCGAAATCATACTCGCGCACTTTCGCAACCATGATTTTATGATGGTGTGTGGGGAGGGTGTTTTCCAGATCGTTGAGCAACTCTTCGTATAATTTCTCACCAGGCCGTAACCCCGAATATTCAATGGAGATGTCTTTATTTGGCACCAAGCCAGACAGTTTGATCATTTTATTTGCCAACTCAACGATTTTGACCGATTTGCCCATATCGAACACATAGATTTCTCCACCTTTGCCCATGGAGCCAGCTTCCAGCACCAGTTGGCATGCTTCAGGAATGGTCATGAAATACCGGGTGATTTCGGGGTGGGTAACCGTAACGGGCCCACCTTTTTCAATCTGGGCCTTAAACCGGGGGATGACTGAGCCATTGGAACCCAGCACATTTCCGAACCGGGTAGTAATAAACCGCGTGTCTGCCATTCGGGCATTTCCATTGAGCAGCGCACGTGTATTCGAAAGGTAGTTGAAATAGGTCTGTACGTAGATTTCGGCGATACGTTTGGAGGCTCCCATCACATTCGTAGGGTTGACCGCTTTGTCGGTGGATATCATGACAAAGTTTTCCGCCCCGTGGGCAACGGCCAGGCGTGCAATGAGCCGGGTACCCATAATATTTGTCCGAACGGCTTCTACCGGGTGGTTTTCCATCATGGGCACATGCTTATATGCCGCCGCATGGTATACATAATGGGGTTTAAAGGTCTTAAACAGCGCTTCCATGCGCTCTTGGTCGCGTATATCCCCGATGAATGCGTGGTATACTTGATTTTTCTGTAAATCTTCCAGTTCCAACTGCAGTTCATGCAACGGCGTCTCGGCCTGATCGTTGAGAATGATCATTTGAGGGTTGTACTTGCCCAGTTGGCGCGCTATTTCACTGCCGATGGATCCCGCAGCCCCGGTAACCAATATCCGTTTGCCAGCCAGTTGCTGTTGGATAGAGCGGTTGTTGATTTTGATGGGCTCGCGCTCAAGCAGGTCTTCGATCCGTAACTTCTGGATCTGATTGGGGGTCAACTCGCCATTGATCAGGCGGTGTACAGGAGGCATCGTTAGCACGTTGATGTTGCGTTCCAAGCAAAGATCGACAATGCTCGCCTTTTTCTCTATCGGTATATTATGGGAAGAAATGATGAGTTCATCTACTTTGCCCTGTACGATAAGCTGCTCGAAATAATCGGTATGGTAAATGTGCACGCCATCGATGATTTTGCCCACCTTCTGCAGGTTGTCATCGATAAATCCAACGACTACGTTTTCAGCGTGATGGTCATGATCCAATGTGCGTTTGGCCGCAATACCTAAATCGCCCGCGCCATAGATAACGGTCTGTTTGCGGGTTGACTTCAGGTTCTTAATATAAAGGAAAAACAATTTAACCACGGAGCGGTAGGTGATCAGAAGCAAGAAACTCATCAGGCCATAAGCGATCAACAAGCTGTTGGACATTAATGGCGACTGATTGAGCGCGATTAGGACCGTATTGATCAAAAACATCCCGGCTACGCTCAATGATACGGACGAGAGGATACGGACCGAGTCTAGTGCACTGGTGTAGCGGACAATGCCGGCATACATTTTTAGCCGATAGAACACGGTAGCGCTTACACCCAGTACGACCAATAGCTTCCTGCTGAAATCGGCGGAATTGATGGTATCGTAGGCAAATCGGTTTAATAAAAGATAGGCACAGAATAAAGCCACTGCACTACAGCACAAGTCTAGCGTAAAGATAATCCAGCGAGGGACGATATTGAATCTATCAAACATCCAATGTGATTAACATGCAGCGTTTGTGACGGCGCTGTACTGTAAATGCGCTTCAAATATAACTATTTTATATTACCAAACAAGACTGCGTATATTTTAAGTCGTTCTCGTAAAGCAAGTTGGGCGGCCTACTTCTTCTATTCCTATCTAAATAGCGCTCATTTTATTAAAAGTTTGATTATTTTCGCATAATGAACCTTAATGTTTTGGATAAAGTGAGCGCATCATGAATGAGCTATCGAAGTTGGCGCGACAAGCGTTGCTGCAGCCGCAGGAAGCACTGCTTGAGACGGGAAAGAAGAAGGACAATCTTTACATCGGCATACCCAAAGAAATCAGTTTTCAGGAAAACCGCGTTCCGCTGACGCCGCTTTCCGTTGCGTTGCTTGTAGAGTACGGTCACCGGGTAGTGTTGGAAAGCGGGGCAGGCGATGCCGCAAACTTCCTGGATCATCATTACAGCGAGCAGGGAGCGCTTATTGTACACGATAAAGCGGAGGTGTACAAGGCGGACATCATCATTAAAATCGCCCCCCCAACCCTTGAGGAGGTGGATATGATGCGGAGCGGGCAAGTGCTGCTCTCGTCTCAGCAACCGTCGTTGATGAGCATCGACCTGCTACATGCGCTCATGAAGAAAAAGGTAACAGCGCTTTCGTATGAATACCTGCGCGATGAAGGCAACACGCTTACCGTGGTGCGCGCCATGAGTGAAATTGTTGGGGCGACATCGGTCTTGATCGCCGCGGAATACCTGAGCAACGTTTTTGACGGAAAGGGATTGATGCTGGGCGGGGTTACAGGTGTGCCGCCTACGGAGATGGTGATCCTTGGTGCGGGCACGGTAGGCGAATTTGCCGCGCGCACCGCCATTGCATTGGGTGCACAGGTGAAGGTTTTCGATAGTTCGGTGTACCGCTTGCGCCGTTTGCAGAACAATGTGGGGAGCCGTGTATTTACATCGGTGATTCAACCGATCGTACTCCGTAAGGCCGTAATCGGGTGTGATGTGGTTATCGGCGCCATCCGTGCAACCCATGGGCGTAGCCCGTGCATCATTACCGAAGAAACCGTATCGCGGATGAAACCCAACTCCGTACTGATCGATATCAGCATTGACCAAGGGGGGTGTTTCGAAACATCGGAAATCACCAACCACGAATCGCCGGTATTCCGCAAATATGAGGTAATCCATTACTGCGTGCCGAATGTCGCGTCGCGGGTGGCGCGCACTGCCACCTACGCATTGACCAATATCTTCACTCCGATATTACTAGACATCGGTGAGATGGGTGGGATTATGAATCTCATCTGGGCAAAGCCCGGGGTACGAAATGCAATCTACCTGTACCAAGGGCACCTCACGAATAAGGATATGGCAAATAAGTTTAATTTGACACCCAAAGACCTCGACCTGCTGGTCGTATCCAACCACTAAATGAAAGCCCATGCAATACGTAAAATGGATTTGTTGTGTAACCTTGTTAACGATGAGTACATGGGTTGCATATAGCCAAAACGAGATGGCGCTGTATGACATGGAAGTGCCCAATAGCAAAGCCTTTTCAATCGACTATGTGCAAACCACCGACGATAACGGCATTACGCGCGTAGCGGGGGTAACCAACCCAACGCTGACAGCCTATTTTCCGCCCGAAGGGGTGGCCAATACCGGTAAAGCCGTCATTATCTGCCCCGGGGGTGGGTACGCCATATTGGCCATTTCCCATGAAGGGCACGATGTGGCGCGATCGCTGGCAGCACAAGGCATCAGCGCGTTTGTGCTCAAGTACCGACTGCCAAAAGATGAGATCATGGTAGATAAGCGCATCGGCCCCTTGCAGGATGCGCAGCGGGCCATCCAGTTGGTGCGCGAGCGGGCTTCCGAATGGGGGATATCCGAAAACCAGATTGGTGTCGCCGGTTTTTCGGCCGGCGGGCACTTGGCCGCTACGTTGTCTACCCACTACAAGGATGCGGTGATCCCTAATCCGAAGCATACCTCGCTACGGCCTGATTTTTCATTGTTGATTTATCCGGTGATCAGCATGCGGGAAGCGATGACGCATGGTGGATCAAGGACAAATTTGTTGGGCAGCGAACCCGCAGAAGCCGACATAACGCGGTTTTCAAATGAACTGCAGGTGACGAATGATACGCCACCAGCGTTTCTTGTGCATGCCGAAGATGATACGGGAGTGCCTATTGCCAATAGCGAGGCGTATGTCGCTGCACTCAAGCAGCACGGTGTCGATGCCAAACTCCTTACGTACCCTAAAGGAGGGCATGGCTTCGGGCTCAACAATAGAACCACCGAAGATAAGTGGCTCGACCATTTTTTAAGCTGGCTGGCCGCCCATTGAAGCGGAAAAGGTAAGCGGGGCCATCGGTTGGTTTTTTGACACGTCATTGGCCACGGTGTAACATATCTACGGCGATCATATTTATCTGATAGACGCAGTGGCTTGGGAAAAGCTGCACGTAAATAGAAAAGCACTGGAAAACGGAAATCATTAGTTTTGCGTTATGCAGCAATTCGTACGCAGCCGCCTTGCTCCCACACCCAGTGGCTACCTGCACTTGGGCAATGTGCTTTCGTTTGCAATCACGACGGTACTGGCACGGCAATCGGGAGCCCGCGTGATGCTGCGCATTGACGACCTGGACCAACGGCGTGTACGGGAGGCGTACGTGGCTGACATCTTCGAAACATTGGCATACCTCGATATACCGTGGGATGAAGGACCGCTAGACTATCGGGCATATGAGACGGTCTACTCGCAGATCCACCGGGTGGGGCTATACCGCGATGCGTTGCAGCAGTTGAGGGCCCAAGGGGTGGTTTTTGCGTGCGATTGCTCACGGGCTGCGGTGCGCCACGAGCATCCGGCGGGGGTATATACAGGTAGGTGCAGGCATCGCGCACTGCCTTTGGACGGCCCGGGTTACTGTTGGCGTATCGATACAGATAAAGCGGACCTTCCGGCAAGTATGCGCTATTTCATCGTACGGAAGAAAGATGGGATGCCGGCCTATCAACTGACTTCGTTGGTTGACGACCTGCATTTTGGCGTAGATTTAGTGGTGCGTGGGGAGGATTTGTGGGATTCGACAATGGCCCAACTGTTTTTGGCCGATACGTTGGGGCATCAACGGTTTCGCCAGGCATCCTTTGTGCACCATACGTTGTTGGAGGCCGATGCCGGTGAAAAGCTATCCAAATCGGCAGGAGCGACATCGGTGCACTACCTCCGTAACAAAGGATATTCAAAAACAGCTATCTATCGGATGGTGGGTGAAGCCGCAGGGTTGCCGCAACCGATTTCATCTTGGGCAGATTTAAGCCCGTTAATATCCGTATTTATTCTTCCAATTAGACCGTAGTTTCTCCCGTAGTTTTTCTTCCGTGGGGTTTTTGCCCGGGTCGTACAGTTTGGTGCCGCTCAGGCCGTCAGGCATAAATTCCTGATCTACGAAATTTCCGGCATACGCATGTGCGTATTGATAATCTTTCCCGTAGTCCAACTGTTTCATTAACTTGGTAGGGGCGTTCCGTATCGGAAGGGGAACGGGCAGGTCGCCCGTTTGCTTTACCAATGCCTGGGCTTTGTTGATGGCCTCGTAGGCCGCATTGCTTTTGGCTGACGAAGCCAGGTAAGTAACGGTTTGCGAAAGGATGATGCGCGATTCGGGCCAACCGATTACATTGACCGCCTGGAAACAGTTATTGGCCAGCAACAATGCATTGGGGTTGGCATTGCCGATGTCTTCGGAAGCGAGGATAAGCAGCCGGCGGGCAATGAATAACGGATCTTCGCCACCCTCGATCATGCGGGCAAGCCAATATACGGCGGCGTTCGGATCGCTACCCCGGATCGATTTGATAAAAGCCGATATGATGTCGTAATGCTGCTCGCCGGTCTTATCGTACCGGGCCATGTTCTGCTGGACCTGCTTGAGCACGAAATCGTTGGTGATTTCCAGCGCCGCACCGCCGGCCGCATTGATTACTAACTCCAGGATATTGAGCAGCTTGCGGGCATCACCGCCCGAGAGCCGCAACAATGCGCCGTACTCTTTGACGGCGACAGGCAAATCGCGCAAGTATTCATCTTCTTTCAGCGCCTTATCGATAATACTTATCAGTTCGGATTCTGTAAGATGCTCCAACACATATACCTGGCAGCGCGAAAGCAATGCGGAAATAACTTCGAAAGAAGGATTCTCGGTGGTCGCTCCAATCAACGTGACCAATCCCCGTTCGACCGCCCCGAGGAGGGAGTCTTGTTGCGACTTTGAAAAGCGGTGGATTTCGTCGATGAATAAAATGGGCTGCTCCTGTTGGAAGTTGCGCAGTTGGGTGGCCTTGTCGATGACCTCCCGAACGTCTTTCACGCCCGAGTTGATGGCGCTCAAGCTGAAAAACGGCCGACTCAATTGCTTGGAAATGATTGATGCCAGTGTCGTTTTACCCACACCGGGCGGCCCCCATAAAATCATGGAGGG
This sequence comes from Parapedobacter sp. 2B3, assembly GCF_041925275.1. Lineage (NCBI taxonomy): Bacteria > Pseudomonadati > Bacteroidota > Sphingobacteriia > Sphingobacteriales > Sphingobacteriaceae > Parapedobacter > Parapedobacter sp. 2B3. Next base: position 20,052 of record NZ_JBHEUZ010000012.1, read on the forward strand.
AATGTTCTGCTGATGGATGGCTTGGTACAACACAGCTCCTTTGCCAATGATGTGCTGCTGCCCCACATAATCATCGATCGTGGTGGGGCGCATCCGTTCTGCCAGTGGAATTTTCGTTGCCATGATTCTTAGCAAAAGTAAGCGGATTTATGGTATGTAACGAAAAAATAAGGAACAATTTTTGTATCTTGGTGCGCTGATTGGAATGATATATGAAGGTAAAACAACGGCTGTGGCGATTTTCAGGATGCTTTTGCTTCTTTTTGTGGGGTATTTCGTCTGTTGTTTTCGCCCAGGAAGGTGTCGATTTCTCAGGCTTTATAACCAAATACGATCGTACTTTTTCGGGAATAGGACCGGAAGTCTATTTTCTCCCGCCACCCAAAACGGAGGCGGAATTATTGGACGATCGGTATGCGGAAAAGGAGGTGGATTCTGCATTGGTAGAGGAATACGTAAAACGGATGCAGTATTACCATCGCTTGGAAATGACCGGCAACGGGGATGTGGCAGTGAAGTATGTACCCATCCGTGAAGCACAAGTATCCAGTGTGGAAGGCAAATTACTGATGGCAGCAGATTACAACGTTGCCAGCAACAACATCAATGCATTGGCCGATATCCAAAACAGGTTAGCCATGGAGTATATAGCTATCGGAACAGTGGATGTTGCGGTTGAATTTTTCGAAAGGGCTATCCGGACCAAAAAGGCAATGAATAACATGGCTGACTCGGAAACCATCACGCGTAACCTTGCCGTTGCGTATGAATACCTTGGCCAATTGGACAAGGCGTATGCGCTGCGGGAGCAACTATATGAGCGTGCTGCTAAAGGCCGTGACCATAGCGATGAAGCAAGCGCCTTGATGGAACTCGCGTTGATTAAAGCCAAGAAAGGGGGATGGAGCGAAGCAGAGCGCGATATTATTCGGAGGGTGGTTCCTTTATTCCGGCGGGGCCGGGACGAAGCGGGCCGGGCTTCGGCATACAGCACCTTGGCAGCCATTTATACACTTCAGCATAAATACCCCGAAGCACAATGGTTTCTGGTGCAGGCCAAAACCATCGTTGATCGGGAAGGTATTAGCGAACAGTTGCCCGAGATTGTCTTCCACTTGGCTGAAACAAAGAAATATGCGGGTAACCCGCGGGTAGCCATTGAAGAATATAAGATGGCCGACAACTTGGCCAAGAAAGACCACCGGATTGGGATGCAATTGGCTATCCAAGACGCGCTGGGCAACCTATACCACGAGGCGGGCGATTACGACGGAGCGGCACTTGCACTCAATCAGTACGACATGCTGAAGAAAATATTGTTCAAAGGGGTGATGCCCATGGACAATTGACTCGGAAGGATGCACGTTCTGTAACAAACCGAAGTCAAACCCATAGGATGGCAAAATAGGTAATAAAGATAATTGGATTTTTAGTTACATTTAGCGACTTTAGTGTTGAATAAGGCGGGGTTGCGAGGTTGATCGCAATCGGGATAAAGGGATAGAATTACCAGTATGGAGAATATGTTGAAGAAAGTTTTTTTTGGGTTATTTGTGGTCGCAATAGCGGCCTGTGGATCCAAACCACGGGTCAACCTGGATGCGGAAGTGGGTGCTTTGCAGCCCACAGCGCAGCATGCGGTGATCGCAAAGGATGTTGTGGGGTTGTTTGAATCGGTAAGCTACAAGAAAGTCCCTTTCAATGATTCCATTTCATCGATCATTTTTGATAATTTGATCAAAGCAGTAGACCAAGGCAAGAACTACTTGATGCAAGCGGATATCGATGAATTTGAACAATATCGGAATACGCTGGCGCAGGATTTCCGAAGCGGCGACCTTAGTGCAGCCTACCATATATTTAATGTTTACCTAACGCGCTATCTCGGGCGGCTGGACTACGCACTTGGGCAGGTAGCGGCCCCTCACGACTTTTCGGTAGACGAAACGTATGTTTACAACCGGGAAGACGCGCATTGGTTTGCATCGGAGGCCGAGGCCGATGAACAATGGCGCAAGCGGGTTAAATATGATTTGCTCAACCTACGTATCAGCGGCGATGGAAGCGACTCGACGGCGGCCAAGCAGCAGGAGACGCTGACCAACCGGTATAAGAACCTCATTTCGATGGCTAAGAAAACCGACAACAACGAGGCGTTTCAGGTGATCATGGCAGCACTTACCGATGCCATTGATCCACATACCAGCTACTTCAATCCGTACTTTGCACAACGGTTTAACGAGGAGATGGCCAATACGTTTGAGGGTATCGGTGCCCGGTTGACCATTGAAAACGAAGTAGTGAAAGTGGCAGATGTGATCGTTGGCGGGCCGGTATACCGGGAGAAAGCGTTGCAGATCGACGATCGTATCATAGGCGTAGCACAGGGTGCCGAGGGTGAGTTTGAGGATATCATCGGGTGGAAACTGGATCATGCCGTAGCCAAGATCAAGGGGCCGAAAGGTACCGTGGTGCGGTTGAAGGTAATCCCTGCCGGGCAAGAGCTTACTGCCGAACCTAAAACCGTATCGCTCACACGCGACCGGGTGGTTATCGAAGACGAGTCTGCCAAACGAGAAATCAAGGAAGTAGTGGGCGATGATGGGAAAACATATCGGGTAGGTATCATCAGCCTTCCGAAATTTTATATCGATTTTGATGCGTATCGCAACAACGACCCGAATTATAAAAGCACCACCCGAGACGTGCGCCTATTGCTCGATTCGCTCAAGCAGGAAAATGTGGATGCGGTGGTGATGGACCTCCGGTTCAATGGCGGTGGTTCGTTGCAGGAATCCATCGAACTGACGGGATTGTTTATCGATAAAGGTCCGGTGGTACAAGTACGCGACACACGCAACCGCATCGAGGTAAACAGCGACCGCGAGGATGAGGTGGCTTGGGATGGTCCGCTGGGCGTCATTATTAATCGGTTCAGCGCTTCTGCGTCTGAAATCTTTGCTGCTGCGATACAGGATTATGGCCGGGGGATTATTTTAGGCTCCCAATCGTATGGCAAAGGGACGGTGCAATCGGCTATCGATATGAGCCGGGTTATCAGCCCGACCGACCGCATATTGCTCAAGGCAGGGACGAACGACGCTGCCGGCTTGCCGGTAGGGGCGCCCCAATTTGGACAGATTAATATTACACTCGCCAAGTTTTACCGCATTACGGGCAGCAGTACGCAGCATAAGGGCGTGGAACCGGATATCGTATTCCCCTCGATGTACGCTGCCGATAAGTATGGGGAAAGTTCGGAGCGCTCCGCATTGCCTTGGGACCAGATATCGGCCACTGATTTTGCACCGGTTGCTGATTTGGACCCCCTGCTTGGTCAGTTGATAACAAAGCACGAAAGCCGAATGGATGGTTCGCCGGCCTATAAGTTTTTGCTCGAGGATATCGAAACGGTGCAGACGCAGGAAACGGAGACTACGGTGACGCTTTTGGAAGAAAGGCTCAAGAAAGAACGCGAAGAGACCCGTTTGAAACGGAAGGGTCGGTCTGATGCGCTGCAGCAAATGAAGGTTAAACTCCCGCTTGGCGGTGCGGGCATGGCCGTGGATGAGGGACTCGATTTCATCCAAGAAGAAAGTCTTGCTGTAATGGCCGATTACGTATCGTTGATAAAGAAGTAGCACACTAACGAACACCTTCTTTGTGAACCACCTGTTTTGAAGCAGGTGGTTTTTTTTGTATGCATCCATAGTCCCGCGCCCGGTACATAGAAGACTTGCTTGACGCCCGCCAACTAATACCAATTGTCAACTACCAGGGGAGAGCGGGCGGATATTCTGTACTTCTAATTGACTAGTAGACTACATCATTACCTCTCATAACAAATAGTGTATTAGATACACACATAGACGAAATATGAGTAGTCTTACTATCATTATATCTTATTTATTTACAGTTTGTTAGTTGTTTTTTTACGGGTATAGTGAGAAATTTTTACAGTTGTGATGTAGGGATGTGTAAGCTTTTTATTTGTTGCGGATAGCGATACATCACAACTTTGTAAAACAATACAGCGCGAAAGGCTGTATGGTAAAAAGAACCAATTGGTCCCATCAGAGATGGGTGGGAGATGCGTGAATTAAAAGATTGATAAACCAACTAATTAAAGACAACATGAGGAATTTATTTACATGCTTCTTATTGCTGTGCGTGGTTCCTGGCTTTGCCTTGGCACAACACAGGGTAAGCGGTCGGGTAACCGATGCATTGACATCGGGTGGTATACCCGGAGTCACGGTAATCGTAAAGGGAACGGAGACGGCTACCCAAACCGATGCGACGGGAAACTTTACCATTGAAGCGAACGCGACAGACACCTTGGTTTTCCGTTCGTTGGGCTATGCGTTGCAAGAGATACCTATTTCCAGCCGAACTGATGTGGCCGTGGTGCTGCAAGGAGAAGGAACCGAACTGGAAGAGGTGGTGGTAGTGGGCTATGGTACTCAACGGCAACGTGACCTGACCACGGCAGTAACCACGGTAAGGGCCGACGACATTGCGAAGACACCCAACGCCCAAGCCATGCAATCGTTGCAGGGCAGGGTGGCCGGTGTACAGATTGTGAGTAACGGGGCGCCGGGCGCGTCACCTACCGTCCGATTACGGGGTATCGGCTCCTTTGAAGGAAATGCGGCGCCCCTCTATGTAGTAGACGGGATGTTTTTCGATAACATCGATTTTCTCAACCCCAATGATATCGCCACCATATCGGTATTGAAAGACGCGTCTGCATCGGCGATTTACGGTGTGCGTGCGGGCAATGGTGTCGTGCTTGTCGAAACGAAATCGGGGGCATATAATAAACCGGGTGAAATCGTTTATGACGCGTACTACGGGATACAGAACCCACAAAATGTATTGAAGATGGCCAATGCGCAGCAGTTTGTGCAATATATTAACGGCACGGGCAGTGCCGCGGATATTCAGCTGGTACAAAATGCAATGCAGCGGTATGGCCGGAGCCGGCTCGACCCGAACTTGCCGGATGTAAACACCGATTGGTACAGCGAGATCATGAGCCCGGCACCTATCCAGAACCACAACCTGTCGTTCAACGGTGGCGGCGAGAGCACGCGTTATTCCATAGGCGGCAGCTATTTCGACCAGGCAGGATTGCTGGAGCTGCAGCGAAACAACTACCGGCGATTGAACTTCCGTGTTAAAGTGGATAGCAAAGTAAAGGACTGGTTGAATGTGGGTGGAAACTTTAATGTAAGTACAGCCCGCCAATATAACGGTGAGAATACCGCGTGGTTCCGGTCTTATTTTGCGGTTCCTATTTTACCGGTCTATGATGACGCGAATACGAACGCCACTCCGGTAAAGTATGCCAACGCCCAGCAGATCGGCTATCGGGGCAGCCAGAATCCATTCTTCCCCTTGGAATACATCGACAACCGCAACCACGTGGCCAAGTTACTGGGTAACTTCCACGCGGAGGTGGCACTGTGGGAACAAAAGTTGAAATTCCGCACGCAATACAACTACGGGCTGAGTTTCGTAAATACGCGCCGTGTGGATTTTGAATACCACGATGGCGTGACGCAGCACCAGTCGGCCATCCGCAGGCAGAATACCACCGACTACGATCAAGTATGGGACAACTTCCTGACATACGATGATAATTTCGGCAAACACAACCTCAACGTGGTGTTGGGCCAGTCGTACCGCAGTGAATACAGCGAATTGCTGTTTGCGCGGGGAACGGCGATCAGCCCGGCACCTTCGCGAGCTGCTGAACAATATTGGTACCTAGCGAATGCGACCGATTTTGATTTGAATAGCATTGGCGATGCGGATGGTGGCACACTGAATGCCAATTTGCAGTTTCTCTCGTTTTTCGGTCGTGCAGCTTACAACTACGACGATAGGTATCTACTCTATGCCACGTTCCGGCGCGACGGCAATAACAAGTTCCAACAGACGTGGGGTAATTTCGCAACGGTAGGTGCCGGGTGGGTGCTGTCGGAAGAGGAGTTCTTCGATGTTCCGGGTATCGATTTCCTCAAGTTCCGCGCGTCATGGGGCCAATTGGGTAATGATGCTATCAGCCCATCTGTGGGATTACCCACTTTGCAGGAAAACAACGGTGCCATCAATGGCACCCGGATTATCGGTAGGCGGCTCAACCCGACGTTCGACCTCATTACACAATGGGAAACGACGGTGGAGAAAAACTTCGGTGTGGATGCCCAGTTTCTTAACAGTCGCCTGTCTTTGGAAGCTGACTATTTCATCCGTGATACCAGAAACCTAGCGGTTACCATTATACCGCCGGTATTCGCATCTGCCGAACGTCGCAGTGTGGGTGAGATCCGGAACCAGGGATTGGAGCTTAACCTCAACTGGCGCGACAACCTATCGGAAGATTTCTCATACAATATTGGTGGAAATATTGCCACGCTAACGAATAAAGTCCTGGGACTTGGCGGTGCCGATGGCTTGAATGCAGGTTCGGCGGAGTTCCGCCAGCGTTCGATCATCGGGCAACCGTACCAGGCCTTTTATGGTTATGAAGTTACCGGAGTCTTTGATAGCCCGCAACAGATCCAAAACACCTATGATGCGGACTTCGTCGCAGAGAAAAGCCTCGTGCCGGGCGACTTGATTTTCAAGGACCAAAACGGCGACGGCATCATTGACGATCAGGACCGCGTAGTGCTGGGATCGTACCTGCCGGATTTCACTTGGGGCGCCAACCTGGGTTTCCGTTATAAGAAGCTGGAGTTTGCGGCGCTGTTGCAAGGTCAGACCGGGTACCACATCCTGAATCGGAAGCGCGGCGAGATGATCTTCACCAACGATACAAACATTGATGCCGATCTGGCGACTAATCTTTGGACCGAAGGCGGAGGGTCATCGAAAAATTATCCTTCGGCCGCGGGGCTCCGCAGGGCGTGGAACCAAGTGATGAGCAGTTATTTCGTGGAAGCAGGTTCCTATTTCAGGTTGCAAAACGTTCGCCTTTCCTATTCCTTGTTGGGTAAGGAAATCAATGGCGTGAACTGGCCCGAAACGCGGCTTACGCTAACCGCTGAGCGACCCCTCACGGTATTCAAATACAACGGGTTTAATCCGGAGGTAGCCAACGGGGTGGATCGCGAAGTGTACCCCATACCGGCCATCTATACCTTGGGCGTAACGATCAAACTGTAAACCATTAAGGAAAAGACATTATGAAAGCGATACGAAATATCCAATACGTGGCAATGGTTTTCTTCGGACTGTTGCTCGGCACATCGTGTAGCGGTTTATTGGATGAGCCGCTCGAAAATCAGCAGATTGCTGAAGGAACTGACTATACACAAACCCAGAATATGGTGTTGATGTTGTATGGCGCATATAATCAATTGTATGATTTCGGATGGGAAGTTTATCCAACCCTAAGTGTGCGGGGCGATGACATTGATATCGGCGGACGTGGCGACCAGCCGTTGTTTGCACAGGCAGATAGTTTCCGGTACGACCGTAACTTCTGGGCGCTGAATAATTCATGGACCAGCCTCTACACGGACCTCATTTACTGGCAAGGTGCCATTGAAGAGATTCAGAAATACCAAGAAGCCGGCGCGAACCAAGGTACCGCCCAGCAATACATTGCGGAAATCAAGGTGATGCAGGGATTCGAATTCCTTCAATTGGCGCGCATGTGGGGTCGGATACTGATTCCGCCTAGTTCACAACCTAGCCAGTTGTTCAATGTGGAGCTATCTAGCTTTGAGGATGTCATGCAGCACATTGCTACACTGATGGATGAGGCGATTCCGCTGTTGCCCAATGTGCGGCCCAACCAGCGGACCGACATACCCGGTGGCATCACCCGTTATACGGCTTACGCGGTGAAAGCGATGGCTAGCCTCGAATTGAAAAATTATCCGGCAGTGGCCGAGGCAACGGGCCAGATCATCAGTAGTGGATTGTTTAGCTTGGAGCCCGATTTCTACCACCTGTTTAAGCTACGCGGCAAGCTCAATAGTGAAAACCTGCTAGAGCTGCAATATTCGGATTACGGTACACCTACCGGCACATCGAACAAGTACTTGTGGGACTTCTTCGGTCCAACAAGCTGGACGCCGGCCCGTAGCGGGGCGAGCGGGGGTTGGGGCTTTTGGGAACCCAGCATGAAATACATCCAGTTCATGCTCGACCGCGGTGAGCGGGAGCGGCTTGAAACCACGGTGATTTTTACACCTGATGGCATTACTGATTTGCGCAATGCGTATCCCGGTACACCAAGCTGGGTGTCAAATGTGACCCCGGATGGCGATGTGTTCAACAACAGCGTCCGGACCAAATTCTACAGTGGCAAGCACTACTGGCCCTCTACTATGCTCACGCAGGGCCGCACGGCATATGGCGAAAATAAAAACTTTACCGTGATCCGGTATGCAGAAGTGTTGCTCATGCACGCCGAGGCACTGGTGAGTGGCGCATCCAGTTCGGCGATGACGGCCGATGCCGCCGTGAACGAAGTGCGCAACCGGGTAGGCCTCGGTGCCCTGAGTGGCGTTACGCTCGACCAGGTCCTGGACGAAAAATTTGCCGAATTTGCCGGCGAGTGGGGTATTCGGTTTTACGACCTTGTACGGCACGACCGGACGGCCGAATTATCGTATGGCGGCCGCTCTTACGATGCCACGACGGATAGATACTTTCCTTATCCTTTACTGCAACAGGATATTTTGCCACAGTTGAGGGATGAGAACTAGTGAACCAATTATGGATTTAAATAAAGTATGAGATGAAAAGCATTTATAAATCATTGGCCATCGCTGCGGCGGTTACCGCTACCGCCGCTTGCCAAGATGGCTATATAGACGACATCAAGCCTATCCAACCAGGAACGGATGAAACAGCACCCGAAGTGACCATCGGCTACCCATCTAACGCAACGGTGCTGATTCCCTTCACGGATGAATCGACCCAGATAAACTTTGAGTTTGAGGTAAAAGACGATATCGAGATCACCTCGATAGCCCTTGCACTCAATGGTAATACGCTGGAAACATTCACGGATTTCAAAGACTATCGCCGGGTGGCGGCCAAGCACCTTAGTGAAACCTTACCCGTAGGCGATTATACATTTGACGTAGTGGCTACCGATGCTTCGGGAAAGACCACGACGAAGAGCTTCGCTTTCGAAATCAGTAATGTATACCAGGCGAAGTACGATGGCGAGATTTTCTACATGCCATTTGAAGGTGATCTTTACCTCGATTTGCTGGAGAACATCTCTGCAACGAAGGTAGGTGGCCCCGGCTTTGCTTCAGGCAAGTCAGGCCGTGCATACGCCGGAGCAACCGATGGCTATCTGACATTGCCCGCAGCAGATGTGATTAACGACGAATTCAGCGCTTCCTTTTGGTATAAAGTCAATGCGGTACCAGATCGTGGCGGTATTTTGACGGTGAGCCCCCCAGGCCCGACGAACAACAATCGGACAAGTGGCTTCCGGCTGTTCAGGGAAAACGCAGGGGGTAAGCAGCGCATCAAACTGAATGTGGGTAACGGAACGGCAGATAACTGGTTTGATGGCGGAGCTGCCGCCGATATCGATGCGGGCAGCGATTGGGTACACGTAGCATTTACAATCGCCGGAGACCAATGCGCGGTGTACATTAATGGGAATGCGGTAAGCCAAGGAGCCTATCCGGGCATTAGCTGGGCAGACTGTGACCTGCTCACCATCGGCTCCGGGGCACCCAATTTTACGGAGTGGAACCACCTATCGGACTTGAGTTTGATTGACGAACTTCGGATTTTCGATAAGGCCCTGACCCAAGGAGAGGTACAGGCGATTTTTGAGGATAACTAAGCAGACGCATGGTAAACGTTCGGGTGTCGATACGGATCTTTTTTACGTTGGGTATGGCCCTGTTAATGGCGCGATGCAAAACAGACCGTATCGGCACACTTGCGTTGCAGCGGGTGATGGTTGGTGAGGTGGAATTGGTGATGGGCCATGTCGTGGAAGGCCTGCCGACCGATCGGAGCATCACCTTGGAGTTTTCGGGTGCTGTTAATACCACGTTGGCCAACACGGCCATCACGCTAAGGCATGACGGCGGGCCGGTCCCGATGAGTTTGGGCTTTCTTGCCAATGGAAGCACCGTGATGATGCATCCTACCGGGCCATTGCTGAGCAATACTGTTTATACCATTGATATTTCCGACCAGCTGCAAGGCAATGATGGAAGCCGGGGGCAAGCATACCGCGTACAGTTCAAGACGGTGATGGAAGACCTGCAGGTTATCGCCATCGAAGTGCAGGGAGAATCGGTAGGCCAATCCGTCGTTTTAACGGATGTACCACTCGATCTGGGAATGACCATCCGGTTTTCCGGTCCCTTGGATGCCACTGCGGCGCAACAGGCGGTTGCGCTGGTGGGTGCTACAGGTACCGCAGGCATCCGATCGGTACTCGCAGCGGATGGGCGGTCACTTACCTTGGCCAGTAGTACGCCCCTTCGGGATTTTACCAAATACGAACTGCGGATTTCGGATGCACTGGCTGGAGCGGCAGGTGAACGATTTGACGGGCTCGAAAGGACACTATATACCACCGCAGCTGCCGATCCGAAGTTTCCTGTTATTGGCGATGAGGAACTGCTCACGCTGGTGCAACGGCAAACGTTTGGCTATTTCTGGAATTTCGCCCATCCAGCCAGTGGCATGGCGCGCGAGCGTAATACCTCAGGAAATTTGGTGACAAGTGGCGGCTCGGGCTTTGGTGTGATGGCGCTTATCGTCGGCATGGAGCGGGGGTTTATCTCCCGCAATGAAGGGCTGGCGCGGTTGGCTACCATATTGTCTTTTTTGGAGATGGCCGATCGTTTTCATGGTGCATGGTCACATTGGATCAACGGCAATACGGGCGAAGTAATGCCCTTCAGTGCGAATGATAACGGTGGTGACCTCGTGGAAACGTCGCTCTTGATGCAGGGCCTCCTCACTATGCGGCAGTATCTCGATACAGCGATACCTGCCGAAAAGCAACTGATCGACCGCATCAACGTGTTGTGGGAGTCGGTGGAATGGGACTGGTATCGGCGCGGCGGGCAGGATGTGCTCTATTGGCATTGGTCGCCGGATAAGGAATGGGCGATGAACCTGCCTATACGGGGCTGGAATGAATCGCTGATCACGTACGTTTTGGCGGCGGCATCGCCAACGCACGGTATTCCCGAAAGTGTCTATACGAAGGGCTGGGCAAGGGACGGCGCTATGCAGAATGGCGAAATGTATGAAGGCACGCAATTGCCGCTTGGCCCGCCGTCGGGTGGCCCGCTGTTTTTCAGCCAGTATTCGTTTTTGGGTATAGACCCGCGGGGTCTGAGCGATGGTTATGCCAACTATTGGAACCAGAACGTAAACCATACACTGATCAACTACCGCTATTGCGTGCGCAATCCGCGCACGTACGTAGGCTACGGTTCGGCCGGCGGTTGGGGGCTGACAGCAAGCGACAGCCACGAGGGCTATTCCGCCCATTCGCCCACCAACGACCTGGGGGTAATCACACCTTCCGCGGCGCTCAGCGCATTTCCGTATACACCCGACGAGTCGATGGCGGCCCTGAAGTTCTTCTACTACACATTGGGCGATCGGCTGTGGGGTACGTATGGGTTTTACGACGCGTTTAACCTCACGGAGCAATGGGTGGCCGACTCCTACCTTGCCATCGACCAGGGGCCCATCATTGCCATGATTGAAAACTACCGTACCGGGTTGCTTTGGGACCTTTTCATGAGTGCACCCGAGGTGAAGGCGGGGCTACGTAAATTGGGGTTCAACAGTCCGAAACTATAACTTGAAAATAAATCCATGAATAATACAATCATCTATACGGTATTGATAGCCGCCACAACGTGGGCGGGTTGCAGCGGGACTACCCAAAAGAAGACTGGTGACAACATTGGCACGCTCTCTGACGACTCCTTGTTGACACTTGTGCAGCAACAGACCTTCCAATATTTCTGGGATGGTGCCGAGCCGACCTCCGGATTGGCTCGAGAGCGTATCCATATCGATGGCGAATACCCGCAAAATGACCAAGAGGTTGTCACCATCGGTGGCAGTGGGTTCGGGTTAATGGCGGTCATCGTGGGTATGGAGCGTGGATTCATTACGCGGGAAGCCGGGGTACGCCATTTTCAAAAAGTAATAGGCTACTTGGAAAACGCCGACCGTTTCCGCGGTGCATGGCCACATTGGCTGGATGGCCCCACCGGCAAGGCGAAGCCTTTTAGCAAGAACGACAATGGTGGCGACCTTGTAGAGACGGCTTTTATGGCGCAGGCGTTGATATGCGCGAGGGAATATTTCCAGCAGGGTAATGAACTAGAAAAGCAATTGGCTGCACGCGCCGACGCCCTCTGGAAAGGCATTGAATGGGATTGGTACCGCCAAGGAGGGCAAAATGTGCTCTATTGGCATTGGAGCCCAACGGCCGGCTGGGCGGCCAACCACCCCATAAGGGGGTACGACGAGTGCCTCATCACGTATGTGCTGGCTGCCTCGTCGCCTACCCATGGGGTACCTGCCGAGGTGTATCACGAAGGTTGGGCGCGCGGGGGAACCATTGCGTCTGATGCCGAACGTTATGGCCATCCTATTGTCCTCAAGCACAACGTGCCGGATAGCAACGGGGTAGGGCCACTGTTCTGGTCGCACTACTCCTACCTGGGCCTTGATCCGCGCGGGCTGAAAGATCGATACGGAGACTATTGGGAGCTGAACCGAAACCACGCACTCATCCACCGCGACTACGCAATAGAAAATCCGAAAGGCTACAAGGGTTACGGCGCGCACGCCTGGGGATTCACGGCTAGCTATTCCATTAGCGGCTATTCGGCGCACAACCCGGATAATGACCTTGGTGTAATCTCGCCAACGGCTGCACTGTCCTCATTCCCCTATACTCCCGAATACAGCATGGAAGTGATCCGCTACCTATACGAGCAACTCGGCGATAAAGTTTGGGGCAAGTATGGGTTTTATGATGCGTACAGCGAGACCGAAAACTGGTATCCGCAACGCTACCTTGCTATTGATCAGGGTCCGATACCCGTGATGATTGAGAACCATCGCACCGGATTGCTTTGGAAGCTATTTATGGGGGCACCCGAGATCAAAGATGGACTGAAGAAACTGGGCTTTACAAGTCCGAAGATTTAACAACGAAATCACCGTGGAGCATCGTTGGAAATATAATTGGCTAATCGTTGTGGCGTGGGTATTGTGTGGAGGGATGGGCAGTGCCCAAACACCCCGAACCTACTGCAATCCGATCAACATCGACTACGGTTATACGCCCATTCCCAATTTTTCTGAATGGGGTCGGCATCGTGCTACGGCCGACCCGGTTATTGTGAATTATAAAGGCGATTACTACTTATTCAGTACCAACCAATGGGGCTATTGGTGGAGCAGTGACCTCTCCAAATGGAATTTTGTGCCCAAGAAATTCCTACGCCCTTGGAACGGCGATGTGTATGATGAACTGTGTGCCCCGGCTGTAGGGATTGTTGGCGATACCATGCTCGTGTTCGGGTCTACGTACACCGATAAATTCACCTTGTGGATGAGTACGAATCCCAAAGAAAACGAATGGCAACCGTTGGTAGATTCCTTTTCCATCGGGGGGTGGGATCCCGACTTTTTCACCGACGATGATGGGCGCTTTTATATGTATAACGGCAGCAGCAACCGCTATCCGCTTTACGGGATTGAACTCAATCGCCAGACCTTTGCGCCCATAGGCACACGCAAAGAACTGTATTTCCTTGAGGACTGGCGGTACGGCTGGCAGCGGTTCGGCGAGTACATGGATAATACCTTCCTAGACCCCTTTATCGAAGGGGCGCATATGACCAAACACGGCGGTAAATATTACCTCCAGTATGCCGCCCCCGGCACCGAGTTTAGCGGTTACGCCGATGGCGTGGCCGTAGGCGACAGCCCCTTGGGGCCGTTTACCACACAATCCGACCCGCTCAGCTATAAGCCCGGTGGTTTTGCACGTGGGGCTGGCCACGGGTCCACTTTCAAAGACAATGACGGAAACTACTGGCACGTGGCTACCGTGGTGCTGGGCGTCAAGAATAATTTCGAAAGGCGGTTGGGTGTATGGCCCACTGGCTTTGACGTGGACGGTGTGATGTATGCGAATACAGCCTTTGGCGACTACCCGCACTACCTGCCCGATGGACCTGCCGACCACCGGGAAAGCCGTTTCACGGGGTGGATGCTGCTCAATTACCAAAAACCGGTTCAGGTGTCGTCCACATTAGGTGCCGGCTACCCGGCAAATCAAGCGGTAGACGAAAGCATGAAGACCTATTGGAGTGCGGCAACGGGCGACAAAGGCGAATGGATACAAAGTGACCTCGGGGAGGTGAGTACGGTGCATGCCGTGCAGGTTAATTACGCTGACCAGGATGCAGACAGCGCATTCCTTGGCAAGATGAACGGCATTTACCACCAATACATCCTGTCTTATTCGGAAGATGGCCGCAATTGGAGCGTGCTTGTTGATAAAAGTCAAAACAAAACGGATGTGCCCCACGACTACGTGGAGCTCCAACGGCCGGTGAAAGCCCGCTACATTAAATTGGAGAACGTGCACATGCCTACCGGTAAATTTGCCATCAGCGGCCTTCGCGTGTTTGGCCGGGGGCAGGGGAGCGAACCGGCGGCCGTCGATGATTTCATCGTTATGCGAACGGAGAAAGATAAACGCAGTGCTTGGATCAAATGGAGCCCCGTGGACGACGCTTACGCCTATAACATCTATACCGGGCTGGCACCGGATAAACTGTACAATTGCATCATGGTGTACGGCGCCAACGAGTATTATTACAAAGCAATGGATAGCCAGAAGCCTTATTATTTCAGCATCGAAGCCGTCAATGAGAATGGGGTATCGGTAAGAAGCGAAGTGAAGCGTGTTGACTAATTTTAGAAGAAATGAGAAAAATCGGTCTATTTTTCGTGTTGTGTTGGTGGTGTGCAGCATCATTCGGCCAATCCGCAACGAAGCCCTATAACGTGGTTTTTATTTTGAGTGACGATCATCGTTATGATTTCATGGGTTTCATGGACAAGGTGCCCGGGCTGGAAACACCTTTTATGGACCGCATGGCAGCGGAAGGGGCGCACCTGCGAAATGCCTTCGTATCTACCGCGCTTTGCTCGCCGAGCCGGGCATCTATCCTCACAGGCCAGTATGCCCATACCCATACCATTGTGGATAACAACGCCCCCTTACCCGAGGGCCTTACGTTCTTCCCACAGTACATGCAGGAGGAAGGTTACAAAACGGGCTTCTTCGGGAAATGGCACATGGGCAATAAAGATGGTAACCCGCAACCGGGGTTTGACCAATGGGTGAGTTTCCGCGACCAAGGGGTGTATTACTCACCGACGTTTAACATCAATGGCACCGAAGTGAAGCAGCCCGAGGGGAGCTATACGACCGACCTGCTGACCGACTACGCCATCGATTGGCTGAACACGCTCGGCGGTGACCAGCCGTTCTTCCTGTACCTTTCGCACAAAGGGGTTCATGCCGAATTTAACCCGGCCGAGCGGCACCGGGGAAGTTATCAAGACATGCCTGTCATCACCCCGCCGTCAATGTACCTCACGGCTACCGATAGCAGCATGCATGTGGGCGTTGAGACACCTTATGACGGCCCGGTCAACTTGGATGGTATCCCCGATTGGGTGCGTAAGCAACGGTACAGCTGGCACGGTGTGGACCACATGTACGACGGGACGATCGCATTTGCCGACTTTTACCGGCAGTATTGCGAGACCTTGCGCAGTGTGGATGAAAGCATCGGCTCGGTGATTGCCTGGCTGGAAGAACACGGCTTAGCCGAAAACACATTGGTTTTTTACATGGGCGACAACGGCTTCCTATTCGGTGAACAGGGGCTGATTGATAAACGGAATGCCTATGAAGCGTCCATGCGGGTGCCGCTGCTGGCGTGGGCACCGGGCATGATCAAGCCGCAGAGCCAGGTTGAGCAGATGGTCATGAATGTGGATATTGGGCCCACCATCCTCGATATCGCGGGTATCGCGATACCGGAACAAATGCAGGGCCACTCGTTCTTGCCGCTGTTGCAGGGGAAACCCATCGCCGGCTGGCGCGACAGGGTGTTTTACGAATATTATTGGGAGTGGGCCTTCCCGCAGACGCCAACGGTCTTCGCCATCCGCACCGATCGCTACAAATATATCTTCAACCAGGGGCTGTGGGATACCAATGAATTGTATGATCTGCAGACCGACCCCCACGAGATGAATAATCTCATCCGCGACCCAGAGTCGCAGGAGACGGCCGGACAGCTCAAACGGGAGTTGTGGGACTGGCTGGAATCCACGGACGGTATGCAGATACCGCTCAAGAAAATTAACCAGAAACGCATCGACCACTTATACCGTGGAACGTATTAATGTTAAATGATGAACGCACGAATTTATACCCTGATTTTAGGGGCAATGGTGATGGCCGGTTTACCGGCGCTGCAGGTAAAAGCACAGTCAGGAGCAGATATGGACCGCTTCATCGATGAGCTGATGCAACAGATGACCATCGAGGAAAAGATCGGCCAACTCAACCTCGTTACGGCAGGCGAAGTGACCACGGGCTCGGTAGTGAGTACGGGTGTGGAAGCTAAAATAAAGGAAGGAAAAATCGGTGGTATCTTCAGCATGACGACACCCAAACGCATCCGTGCCGCGCAGGAGCTGGCGGTAAACCAGTCGCGCCTTAAGATTCCGCTGATTTTCGGCTTGGACGTTATCCACGGCTACAAAACCATCTTCCCCATCCCATTGGGCCTAGCCGCTACATGGGATCTCGGTCTGATCGAGGAGACCGCACGGATTTCGGCTGTAGAGGCAGCTGCCGACGGGCTCAACTGGACATTCTCGCCCATGGTGGATGTTTCGCGGGATGCCCGTTGGGGCCGGATATCCGAAGGGTCGGGCGAGGATACGTACCTGACCTCGCGCATCGCGGAAGCGATGGTGCACGGCTATCAGGGCAACAACCTTGCGGCTGATAATACACTCATGGCATGCGTAAAACATTTTGCACTCTACGGTGCGGCCGAAGCAGGCCGAGATTATAATACAACCGATATGAGCCTGCACCGTATGTACAACGAGTACTTGCCCCCCTACAAGGCTGCTATTGACGCAGGTGCGGGGAGCGTGATGACTTCTTTCAATGACATTAACGGCGTGCCAGCTACGGCCAACAAGTGGCTGATGACGGACGTCCTACGCGACCAGTGGGGCTTCCATGGTTTTGTGGTGACGGACTATACAGCCGTCAATGAGTTGATGGACCATGGCTTGGGTGATTTGCAGGAGGTCTCCGCGCGGTCGCTCCAAGCCGGTATCGACATGGATATGGTAGGCGAGGGCTTTCTTTCGACGTTGAAAAAATCGCTGGATGAAGGCCGCGTGAGTGAGGTGGACATCGACCGTGCTTGCCGGCGTATCTTGGAGGCGAAGTATCAGTTGGGTCTTTTTGATGACCCTTTCCGCTATTGTGACGAATCGCGAGCGGAGCGGACACTCCTTGCCCCGGCCCATTTGGCCAAGGCGCGTGAGGTGGCAGGGAAATCGTTCGTACTGCTCAAGAACGACCAGCAGTTGCTTCCATTGAAGAAAAAAGGGACGGTAGCATTGATAGGCCCCTTGGCCAATACAGGGAGCAACATGCCGGGCACCTGGAGCGTGAGTGCCGATCTGGAACATACCCCCTCCTTATTGGAGGGTATGCGGGCATTACTGGGCGAACAGGTCAACATCATCCACCACCAAGGGGCAAACTTGTTGGAAGATGCCGATTACCAAGAGCGAGCCACGATGTTCGGGCGTACCATTCCACGGGACGACCGGCCGGAGGCTGAGGTCCTTGCCGAGGCGGTAGCTACTGCGCAGCAGGCTGACGTGATCGTAGCGGCATTGGGCGAAAGCTCCGAAATGAGTGGCGAATCCTCCAGCCGTACCGATATCGGCATACCGGCCATCCAACAGCGGTTGTTGGCCGAATTGCTGAAAACGGGAAAACCGGTGGTGTTGGTGTTGTTTACCGGTAGGCCCCTCACCCTGGGCTGGGAAGATGCTCATGTGCCGGCCATACTGAACGTATGGTTTGGTGGCACCGAAACAGGTAAGGCGGTTGCCGACGTGCTGTTTGGCGACGTCAACCCGTCGGGAAAGTTGCCCGCTACGTTCCCCCAGCATGTGGGGCAGGTGCCGCTATATTATAGCCATAAGAAGACGGGGCGGCCACTAGCCGAAGGGCAGTGGTTCCAAAAATTCCGGTCCAACTACCTAGACGTGAGTAACGACCCCCTTTATCCATTCGGCTATGGCCTTAGCTATACAACATTCGCTTACGGGGAAATTTCCCTCAGCAGGGATAACTTGCCGTCAAACGGCGTGCTCGAAGTATACGTTGATGTGCGCAATACGGGAAACTATGGGGGTGAAGAAGTGGTGCAGCTTTACATCAGTGACGTAGCGGGCTCCATAACTCGGCCGGTGAAAGAATTGAAAGGCTTCCAGAAAATCTGGCTTGAGCCCGGCCAGTCGAAACGCGTGGTTTTCGAGCTCACCGTAGAGGACCTTAAGTTTTACGATGCCAATCTGGACCACGTAGCAGAACCGGGCGAGTTTGTGGTAGCTGTCGGTACCAATTCTCGTGACGTACAGGAGGGCCGCTTTACACTCACGGATTGATGGTGGGTTTAGTGTGGTATGCTGCTTCCAAACACCACCTCGTTGGCCAATAATGTCTCGTCTGGACTGATGCTGTGCGGTTTTCCGGGGTAGATTTCCAGGATGACGTTTGCCCCGAGCCCCCGCAAAATAGTCGCACTTTCCTCAATCCTGGAGAGGGGAACGTGGGGGTCATCATCGCCTGACGTGACTAATATAGGCGTACCTGCAAAGTCGCCTACGTAGTTTTCCTTCTCCAGCGATTCGCCGATCAACCCGCCTGTAAAGGCGACGACACCGCCATACCGTTGACCATGGCGCGCGATATATTCCAGGGCCAAACAGGCACCCTGTGAGAACCCCACGAAATAAAGGGCGCTCGCCGGGATTCCTAACCGCATGGCCTCCGCCGCCGCGTCATCAACCAGCGCCAATGCGGAAGTCAATGCAGGCTGATTGTCTGCCACGGGCGCCAGAAAACTATATGGATACCATGAGTTGTTGGTAGCCTGTGGCGCCAGCAAGAGTGCATCTTCTAGCTGGAGGTGGCGAGCTAGAGAAAGTATGCCAGGCGCGGAGCTGCCCCGTCCATGGAGCAGCACCACAGCCTTATTGGCGTGTGCAGCCGATTTGCCGGCTTGTATGAGTTGTTTTTCGTGTGAGTACATGTTGCTAATCCAATTGAGGTAAAACCTTTTCCAACTGTTCGCGGTAGCCTTCATATTGGGTAGGCAGCTTCAGGCCATTACCCAACTCGGCTACGGTCTCATCGGTGGCGAAACCGGGGTTGTCGGTGGCTATCTCAAACAAAACACCTCCCGGTTCGCGGAAATATAGCGAGTAGAAATAGTTGCGATCTATTTTCTCGGTGATGTGCAATCCTTGGGCAATCACTTTTTCCCTGAAATGCATGAGGGTGGCTTCATCTTTTACACGGAAGGCAACGTGGTGTACCGAACCACCGCCCACGATTCCTTCGGCTTCGCCCGGTGCTTCCACCAAATCTACCACGGCGGCATGGTCTACGGTATCCGTAATGAACCGATAACGGTTTACCTCTTGTTTCAGCAGGCGGTATCCGAATACATCGGTGAGTACGCGTGCAGTAGCGTCTATTTTGGTGGTAGTGATGGTGACGTGGTGGAAGCCACGTATGGCATGGGCCGCATCGACTCCATCGGTTGTCCACGGTGCACGGGTATCGGCTTTGCCGGGTACCGTAAGTTCGAACTTCAACCCATCGGGGTCGAGGAAGGTGAGGTACTGCTCGCCGAATTTTTCTGCGGGGTTATTGTAGAGGACATTGTTTGCTTCCAGCCGGTCTTTCCAAAAATCAAGGCTTCCTGCCGGTACGGCATAGCCGATTTCGGTGACCTGACGGGTGCCGCGGCGGCCCGGCTTCACGCGGGTTCCCCAAGGGAAGAATGTAAGGATGGTACCCGGCGTGCCTACTTCGTCGCCAAAATAGAAGTGATAGGTCTGCGGATCGTCGAAGTTGACCGTCTTTTTGACCATACGGAGGCCCAGCACACGGGTATAGAAGTCGTAGTTGCGTTTCGCATCGCTCGCAATGGCGGTGATGTGATGGATACCTAAGATGTTGTTGTCCATGATAATGCTCCTTTCTTGTGAGTACAAAGATACAAGGGGCATTGTTCGTAGGCATTAACCTAGGACAAGAAGTGGAGGTTTTTCGCTCACATTAATAGTGATACGACGCGTACCGTCTGTAGCGGCGGTGATATGGATGTGAACCGCATCAGCGGGCAGCAGATTCATTATTTTCTCCGGCCACTCCACAAAGCAATACGAACCCGAATAGAAATAATCTTCATAGCCTAAATCAAAGGCTTCCCGATCGGACTTGATGCGGTAGAAATCGAAGTGGTACATCGGGCCGGTGTTACCATGGTATTCGTTTACGATGGCAAATGTAGGGCTCGATGGAACATCGGTAACGCCCAATTGCCGGCATATTGCAGTAATAAGCGTTGTTTTGCCAGCACCCATGGCACCGTAAAATAGCAGTACGCGCCGATTGCCCGTTGCTGCCAGTATTTGGCTGGCGGCAACGGGTAAACCCGCCAAATTTGGAACCTCAATGACCATCCTGCAAAAATACGTTTTTTGCTATTTGGTGGTGTATGTTGCAAACGGAATGATCATCTCTTCCAACGATATGCCACCGTGCTGGAAGGTTTCATTGAAATAGTTGACAAAGTGATTGTAATTATTAGGGTATACAAAATAGGTGTCTTCGCGCGCAAAAATGAAACTGGAACTCACGTGCAATTTGGGCAGTAACGCATCGTGCGGATTCTTTACATGGAACACATCCTTGGCTATAAAATTCAAGTTCTTACCCTGTTTATAGCGCAAGTTGGTGTTGGTATTGCGGTCACCGATAACTTTGCTGGCATGTTTCACGCGGATGGTGCCGTGGTCGGTCGTGATAATCAGCCGGACTGGCTTCTGCGAAAGCCATCTCAACGTGTCGAGCAGGGGTGAATGTTCAAACCAGGAGAGGGTAAGTGAGCGGTAGGCCGCCTCATCGTTGGCCAGCTCGCGGATCATGGCCATATCTGTACGCGCATGCGACAGCATGTCTACGAAATTATATACCAATACGTTGAGGTCATTGCCCATGAGGTTGCTGAGGTTGTCCGTCACATCGCGACCCTGCTCGAGGGTAAGCACCTTGGTATACGAGTGCTTACATTCTTTACGGTACATCCGCTTGATCTGGTCGGCTAGGAACTTATCCTCATGCAGGTTCTTGCCGCCTTCATCTTCGTCGTTCTGCCAAAGCCCCGGATGCTGACGCTCCATTTCAAGGGGCATCAATCCGCTAAAGATGGCGTTGCGGGCATATTGCGTGGCGGTAGGCAGGATGCTGTAGTAGCTGTCTTCCTCTTCGAGCCGGAAGTAGTTGGTGATGACATCATTGATGATGCGCCACTGGTCGTACCGCAGGTTGTCGACGAGGAAAAAGAAGGTCGGTCGGTTTTCCTGCAGTGTAGGGAACACCTTCTTGCGGAAAAGTTGGTGTGACATCACGGGCCCTGTTTCGGGCTCTTTCACCCATTGGAGGTATTTTTTTTCGATAAACTTGAAAAACTGCATGTTGGCTTCTGCCTTTTGCAGGGTAAGTACTTCATGCATACCCGCATCTTCAAGCTTTTCGAGAGACAGTTCCCAATATATCAGTTTCTTATAGACATCGGCCCATTGGTCGTAGTCGAGGTTGTCGTTGAGGATCATGCCCAGGTTCCGGAAATCCTGCTGATAGGCCATCGAAGTTTTCTCGCTGATGAGCCGTTTGTTTTCCGTCAGCTTTTTGATGGTGAGCAGGATTTGTTTCGGATTGACCGGCTTGATGAGGTAGTCGTCTATCTTTGAGCCGATGGCATCCTCCATGAGATGCTCCTCTTCGTTTTTGGTCACCAACACCATCGGGACTGCCGGATTGATGTTTTTCAGTTCGGAAAGCGTTTCCAGCCCCGTAAGACCCGGCATATTCTCGTCTAAGAAGACAAGGTCATAAAATCCTTTTTTAAACGCATCTACGGCATCATTGCCATTGGTTACTGTTTTTACGCCATACCCCTTCTCATTCAGAAGCATGATGTGTGGTTTTAGCAGATCAATTTCATCATCTGCCCAAAGTATATTTGTTTCTTGCATGCTGGCTCGCCAATCTATATTATCTCGTACAACACGAGCATTTAATAAGTGCGAACTTAGCGAAAAGTTTGCCCGCATTGACAATTTTAACATAAATTAACAGCGATGTAACGTATCTTTGTAGGGTATAAGATAGCGTTTGAACAAAAAGAAAATAATCAACGATCCAGTATATGGATTCATATCCATTCCATCCGGTTTCATATTTGACCTGATTCAGCACCCCTATTTTCAGCGCTTGCGATACATCAAGCAGGTAAGTATGACCCACCTGGTATATCCGGGGGCGCTGCATACTCGTTTTCAGCATGCGCTTGGCGCCATGCACCTGATGGGGCTCTCGTTGGAGACCCTGCGAGGGAAAGGTGTCATCGTTTCTGACGAAGAGGAAGAAGCTGCGTTGGCCGCAATTTTATTGCATGATATCGGCCACGGACCGTTTTCGCACTCGCTTGAACATACGTTGGTGGAAGGAGTGTCGCACGAGTTGCTCTCTGCGCTCATGATGAATGAACTGAATGAAACGACGGGAGGGCGGCTCGACTTAGCCATTGAGATTTTCAACAATCGCTATCCGAAAAAATTCCTGCATCAATTGGTTGCAGGCCAGCTTGATATCGACCGGATGGATTATTTGAGCCGCGACAGTTTTTTCACTGGCGTGGCCGAAGGTGTAATCAGCTTCGATCGTATTATTAAGATGCTAAACGTGGTTGATAACGAACTCGTTGTTGAGCAAAAAGGGATTTACTCTGTTGAGAAGTTTCTGATTGCCAGGCGCCTGATGTATTGGCAGGTGTACCTGCACAAGACTGTACTGAGCGCCGAGCAGATGCTGCTTAAAATCCTGCAGCGAGCTAAAGAATTGTATGAAAGCGGCGCCTCGCTCTTCGCTTCGCCATCCTTGGAACATTTTTTGCGCAATAAGGTGACTCGGCAGAATTTCACCGAAGATGCCCTGCATTTAGTGCATTTTTCGCGTCTAGACGATACCGATATATGGTCTGCTGTAAAGACTTGGACGTATCATAGCGACCATATTTTGCAGCTATTGTGTTCCAGGCTTATTGCACGGTCGTTATATCATACCGAATTGCACGCAGCGGTTCCTGGAGAAGAGGTGATAGCGCAGCTTAAAGCAGCGGCCGTGAACCACTTTGACATTGATGTTGCCGATGTTGATTATTATGTATGGGTACAAGCGATAGAAAACAGTGCATATGAACCTAACAATGGTACCATTAAGATTTTGATGAAAGATGGCAATATACAGGATATTGCGGAGGCTTCTGACTTGTCCAATTTGGAAACCCTCTCCCGTAAGGTTCAAAAATTTGCAGTTTCCTTTCCGAAGGAGTTGGTCAAAGCCCCGGTATCAATAGATTGATAGTCAGTAAAAATTTGAATTATTACCGTTTAAACTTATACATTTGCAGATGCAATTTTCCGCACATCAAATAGCTACGTTCGTGAATGGCTCCCTTGAAGGGAACCCCGATGTGATGGTGGAGCAACTGGCTAAAATCGAGGAAGCCTCAGCGGGCTCCCTTTCTTTTTTGTCTAATCCGAAGTACGAGCAATTCCTCTACACGACGAAGGCATCTGTAATTATCGTTAATGAGGACCTGAAGTTGGAACGACCGGTGGCGGGAACGATTGTGCGCGTTAAAAATGCCTATTTGGCCTTTTCAACATTATTAGAACTATATAATAAGATGCGCCTCGACAAAACGGGTATCGAGGAACGCGCGTGCATCGATTCGAGCGCCGAGATTGGCGAAGATGTGTATGTGGGTGCATTTGCCTACATTGACCGGGGTGCAGTGATTGGTAACAGGTGTAAAATCTACCCAAACGTTTACATCGGCGATAACGTGAAAATCGGAGACGATACCACCCTTTTTCCTGGCGTATCGGTTTATTTCGATTGCGTGATCGGCGAGCGTGTTATTATCCATTCGGGAACGGTTGTAGGAAGTGACGGTTTTGGGTTTGCCCCTCAAGAAGATGGTACTTATAACAAAATCAGCCAGATTGGCAACGTGATTATCGAAGATGATGTCGAAATCGGCGCAAATTCGGTGATCGATCGGGCTACGATGGGTTCCACAATCATCAGGAAAGGGGTAAAGTTAGACAATCTGATTCAAATCGCACACAATGTTGAAATAGGGAAACATACCGTTATCGCGGCCCAGTCGGGTATTTCCGGAAGTACCAAAATCGGTGAACATGTGGTGGTCGGCGGGCAAGTGGGCGTGGTGGGGCATATCAGTATTGCCAATGGAAGCCAGATACAGGCCCAATCGGGTATCAACCGCACCATTGCCTACGAAGGGAAAAGATGGTCGGGTACGCCTGCAACGCCCTACAATGCGCAGATGCGATCGCAGGTGGTTTATTCACGCCTGCCGGAACTGGAACGACGCCTCGAAGAATTGGAACAGTTATTAACAAAAGAATTATCGAAATAAACGAGCTTCAGATCCGCGCATCCGCGGATAAGCGAATAAAAGGAATGAACGTAAAACAACGCACAATCAAATCAGAGATCGTCATTTCAGGGGTAGGGCTCCACACCGGAAAGCCTGTAACCATGACCTTAAAACCCGCCCCGGAACACCATTGGTACAAGTTTAGACGGATCGACCTTGAAAACCAACCGGTGGTTCTTGTGGATGCCGACAACGTAACGGATACATCCCGGGGAACAACGATATCGCAGAATGGCGCTCGCGTAAGTACCATTGAACACCTCATGGCAGCATTGGTGGGCCTTCAGATCGACAATGTGCTCATCGATATCGATGGCCCGGAGGTGCCGATCATGGACGGTAGTTCCGCACCCTTTGTGAAAGCTATTGAAGAAGCCGGCTATGTAGACCAGAATGCAGACCGCGACTACTACGAGATACCGCATAATATACACCATACGGAGCCTGATCGGAAAGTGGAGATGGTCGCCATGCCGCTCGACGGGTACCGTTTTACATGCATGATCGATTTCAATTCGCCGGTATTGGGGAGCCAGCATGCGTCTATCAGCAGTATCGATGAATTTTCCAAAGACATTGCGACGTCCCGTACGTTCTGTTTCCTCCACGAGTTGGAAATGCTACTGCAGAACAACCTCATCAAAGGAGGCGATTTAAACAACGCGATCGTGGTGGTGGATAGGGAAGTGAGCAAGAACGAGCTGCGGCATTTGGCCAAGCTCTTCAACCGGGAAGACATCGATGTTGCAAAAGAAGGGATATTGGACAATATTGAGCTGCGCCACCAGAATGAGCCCGCCCGCCATAAGCTGTTGGATATGATCGGCGATCTGGCGTTGGTAGGCCGACCTATTAAAGGCCATATCATGGCCGCAAGACCCGGACACGCGGCCAACGTAGCCTTCGCTAAAAAGATAAAGGCGCAGATCAAGAAGGAAAAGAGCCGTAAATACGCCAAGGTATACGATCCAAACATGCCTCCGCTGTATGACACGGTGCAGATCATGGATATTCTTCCGCACCGGCAGCCGTTCCTGATGATCGATAAGATCCTGGAGCTTACCAAAACGCACGTAGTGGGATTAAAGAACGTCACCATGAACGAGGATTTGTTTATGGGGCATTTTCCCGGCGCCCCTGTTTTTCCCGGGGTGTTGCAGATAGAAGCCATGGCTCAAACAGGCGGGGTATTGGTGTTGAGCACGGTACCCGACCCTGAAAATTACCTGACACTGTTCCTGAAAATCGAAAATGCGCGGTTCAAAGCACAGGTAAATCCGGGTGATACCATTATCTTCCGATGTGATTTGTTAGAACCCATCCGCAGAGGAATTGCCCAAATGAAGGGCGTAGGCATGGTTGGTGAGAAAGTGGTGGTAGAGGCCGAACTGATGGCCCAGATTGTAAAAGTTAAAGAGAGCCAAGCGTCATGATACAGCCGTTAGCATACATACATCCCCAAGCCAAGATTGCGGGGAATGTGGTCATTGAACCTTTTGTGACCATCCACAAGGACGTGGTCATCGAAGAAGGTACATGGATTGGCTCTAACGTGACCATCATGGATGGGGCCCGCATAGGTAAAAACTGCCGGATTTTCCCGGGGGCTGTTATTTCAGGTATCCCGCAGGACTTAAAGTTTGACGGAGAGGAAACCACGGCGGAAATCGGCGATAATACGACAATCCGTGAATGCGTTACGGTGAATCGGGGGACCAAGGATAAATGGAAAACGGTAATCGGCAAGAACTGCTTGATCCAGGCGTATAGCCATATCGCGCACGATTGCATCGTGGGCGACAATTGTATTTTCTCGAATAATAGTACCTTGGCTGGGCACATCACCGTGGGTGATTATGTCGTATTGGCGGGTATGGTGGCCGTTCACCAGTTTTGCCACGTCGGCTCCCATGCATTTATCGCCGGTGGATCACTGGTCCGTAAGGATGTGCCGCCTTTTGTAAAGGCAGCGCGCGAGCCGCTGGCCTATGTGGGTATCAACTCGGTAGGGTTGCGGCGACGGGGCTTCTCTTCCAGCCAAATCAACGAGATTCAAGATATCTACCGCGTACTGTTTGTCAAAAACAATAATTTGACCAAAGCGTTGGATATCATCGAAGCCGAATATAAACCCACGGAGATACGCGACGAAATACTCGATTCCATCCGGAATTCCAATAGGGGTGTGATGAAGGGATTCGGCCAAAGTAAGGGTGTACTTTAAATGATGGAAATTATTCTGGAAGACATTGGCAGACGGTTTAATCGCGATTGGGTCTTTCAGCATGTAAACTATCGTTTCATCACCGGCTTGCGTTATGCCGTATTGGGCCCCAACGGCTCGGGGAAATCCACCTTGTTGCAGGTCGTATCTTCGGCGTTGACACCGTCTGTCGGCCACATTACTTACCAAACTGGGGGCGTCACTATTGATCCCGACCGGGTGTACCAATACCTGTCGATCGCGGCACCCTATCTCGAATTGATCGAGGAGTTTACACTCGCCGAGCAGATCCGTTTCCATTTTATGCACAAGGCGTTCTTAAGCGGCTTCAACGGGCAGTCACTCATCGAATACATGGGACTGACGCATGCGCAGGACAAGCAACTCCGGTATTTTTCGTCGGGCATGAAGCAGCGGGTGAAATTGGGCTTGGCGTGCTGTGCTGATGTACCCATTGTGTTGCTGGATGAGCCAACATCCAATTTGGACGAAGAAGGTATAGCCTGGTACCTGCAATTGGTGGAGCAAACCGTTGCCGGCCGGCTATTGTTGGTGTGCTCCAATCAGGAACGGGAATACGGCTTTTGCGACCATACGATTACGATTACAGATTATAAAGCATGACGATGCCATTTAATAAGATGATACTGCCGTGCGCTGCGTTTATGGCCGTGCTACTGGGTATGGCTTACGCAGGTGCATCCGGCGGGGTGGGCAAGGATAGCTTATCGCAAGACAATCAATCGGTAGTACGGGCCGATGCGTTGACCGAACTGGTCTATCATCGGTATGGGGTGGAGGGCTCGCCATTACTCCGTGAAAACTATCCGGACGACCGGGCCTATCGCGCGGACTACCTGGCCGAGGGAGCCGAGGGGGCACCGAATGCCTACTCCTACTTATGGCCGTTTTCGGGAATGCTCTCGGCAATCGGTGCCCTGTTCGAGGCGACGGGCGACAAGCGTTACCTCGAGATGCTGGATAACCGGATACTGCATGGCCTGGATCGCTACTATGACGATAGCAGATTACCGGCGGGTTTCGCTTCTTACGTGCGAAGCGAAGGCCAATCAGACCGGTTTTATGATGATAACATCTGGCTGGGCATCGACTTCGCGGAGCTTTACCTGTCGTCTGGCGAAACGCGGTACCTGGATAGGGCAAAGGTGATATGGAAGTTCGTAGCAAGTGGCGAGGATGCCGTTCTTGGAGGTGGTATCTATTGGTGCGAGCAGAAAAAGACATCCAAAAATACCTGCTCAAATGCGCCTGCGGCCGTATTCGCTCTCCGGATGTTTGAAGCTACCCAAGACCGTATGTATATGGAGGCCGGCAAGCGGTGGTACGACTGGACCAAGCAGTATCTGCAGGACCCTACGGACGGTCTGTATTGGGATAATGTGAACCTGGAGGGTAAGGTAGACAAGCGGAAATACCCGTATAACAGTGGGCAGATGCTCCAAAGTGCAGCCTTGTTGTACCGGTTCACCAAGGATAGCAGCTACCTGCACGATGCCCGGCGCATCGCAGCGAGCGGTTATCAGTATTTCTTTGAAGCATTTACACCGCCCAATGGCAAGTCATTCCGCCTGCTGAAACGCAGCGATAATTGGTTTATTGCCGTAATGATGCGCGGTTATGTCGAACTGCGGCGCGTGGATGGTGATGAACGCTATATGAATGCATTTCGCGAGAACCTGGATTATGCATGGGACCATGCCCGCGATGCCAACGGCCTTTTCGGTAAAGACTGGAGCGGCAGGAACCAACGCGCACGCAAATGGCTGCTGGACCAAGCAGCCATGGTAGAGATGTACGCACGGATAGCTAGTTTCTGACGGCTAGCTACCTTCCAAAGTCATCCTGTACCCGTACGATGTCTTCCTCATCGGACGGATTGTTGGCATCCGTGTGTTGCCAGATTTCGGCCAATACACCCCACTCATCTAAGCCTACGAGGCGGTGGCGCTCACCTTGGTTAAGCCGGATCACGTCGCCCGGATGGAGGAGTTTCAGTTCGTGCTCCTCATCGGTATCGCTCGTTACCACACCCACTACACCCTTTACCACTTGCCAGATTTCCGCGCGGCGGTGGTGGTATTGCCAAGAAAGGCGTTTGCCGGGCGCAACGACGAGTATCTTAGGGCTTAATTTTCCCGAAATTTTCAATTCCTGCACGTCGAGCCCGTTGAAATAGGTGTTGGCAAACTGCTGGGCCTGCGACTCTTCGATGACGAAGAAACCACCCCAGGGCCTGGTCTGGTCTTGTTGTACCACTTGAAAGCCTTGATCGTTCAATACAGCTTCTATTTCGTTGAAGAGTGCTTCCTTTGCTTGGTAAGTCATGGGTTATCTATTACGCCGTTAAGTTAATATGTTGCTTTTTTTGGTTGTTCACTGAAATCGCAGCCGCACCCTTTCGAGCAAGTCTGTTTTCCCTTGATCGATTTCCGGGTACGCCGGATTAAAAAAAACACGGCAGCCACGAACAAGGCACTGATAACAATATATTGAATCGTGATGCTATCCATGTTATTTCAATAGTTGGTACGCCACTAGCGCAGCAAGGTACGCAAATCCCGTCATAAATGCCAACTGGATAATGGTCCATTTCCACGAGTTGCTCTCCTTACGTACGATAGCAATGGTGCTCATGCACTGCATGGCAAAGGCGTAGAATAGCAGCAATGATATGCCCGATGCGAAATTGTACGCTGGTTTACCAGTATGGGGATTAATCTCTCCTGCCATGCGCTCCCGGATGGTGAGCTCATCATCGGTTCCGCCCAGGCTATATACGGTAGCCATGGTACTCACAAATACTTCGCGGGCTGCAAACGAAGCGATGAGTCCGATACCCATTTTCCAATCGTAACCCAATGGCTCGATAGCGGGCTCGATAAACCGCCCCAATGTGCCGAGGAAGGAGTATTCGAGCTTTTGTGATTGTATTTCGTTTTCCAGTTCCTCTGCAGACATTGCAGGGTTTTCCAAGAGCACAAGTTGTTCCGCATCTGTAAATCGGTCGTTTATGCCGAATGAGCCCAATACCCACAAAACGATACTGATGGCCAGAATGATTTTACCGGCACCCCAGACAAAACCCATGGTTTTTTCCCACACATGGAGTGCAACGTTCCGTAATACGGGGAACCGATAGGTAGGCATTTCGAGGATTAGGAAACTCTTGTAGTTCGACTTGAGCCACAGCTTAAGTAACCAGGCACTCCCCAAGGCCGCCAATAAGCCGAGTACGTACATACCGAACAATACGAGCCCTTGAAGGTCCAACCCGAGCACACGTTCCTGTGGGATAACCAGCCCGATGATGACAATATAGATGGGCAACCGTGCGGAGCAGGTCATGAACGGTGTTACCAATATGGTAATCAGCCGTTCTTTGTCGTTTTCGATGGTGCGTGCCGACATGACGGCGGGGATGGCACAGGCAGCCCCCGACATCAAAGGAACAGCGCTTTTACCGCTTAACCCAAAAGGCTTCAGCCACCGGTCCATCAAGTAAACCACCCGGCTCATGTAGCCGGATTCTTCCATCAGCGCAATGAAGATGAACAGGATGGCAATCTGTGGGATGAAGATGACAATGCCGCCGATACCTGCGATGATGCCATCGGTAAGCAGCCCATTGATAGGGCCTTCGGGCAACCGTTCGGCTGTATAGCTGGCTAACCAAGCAAACCCGTTGTCGATGGCGTCCATGAAGGGTCCCGACCAAGTATAAATCGCTTGGAAGATGAGTAATAGGAGCCCGAAGAAAATGACGTATCCCCACACGGCGTGAATAAGCAGCTTGTCTAGCCGTTGGGTAAAATGTTCCCTTTTTTTTGCCGGGTCTTTAACGATGTGTAGCAGGTCACGGTCCAGCTTGGCGTGCCTCGCCATCGTCTCCTGGATTTGCAACCGGTGCGGGTTGAGCCCATGTTCTTCTCGGATAGCCTCAATGGCGCGGTCCGCCACAGCCTCGTGAGCGATATGGTGCTTTTGTGAAAGCGATAACCATGCAAGGTAATCGTTGCCCTCGCCCGTCTGTTCTTTTACCCGTTGGATGGCAGCGTGGTATTCGTCGGGGATGGCGAACCCCTGTGCCGCGTAGCCAGGCGTAAACGAAAGCGCCGCTTTTAGTTCGTCTATCCCCTTGCCCAAGCGGGCGTCGGTGAGGATAACCTTGGTGGCCAATAAGTTCTCCAGTTTTCCGGTATCGATGGAAAGCCCCGCCTGTTCAGCTTCGTCGACCATGTTGACCACGAAAATGGCCGGAACGCCCATGTCGCGTATCTGTTGATATAGGAATACGGCCCTTTTCAGGTTGAACGGATCGCCGATCACCACGGCCAGCGATGGGTGGTTGGCATTGGTTTTGTCGGCCAGTACGTCATAAACGACCTGTTCATCCAGCGATGAAGGATGTATACCGTAAGCGCCGGGTAAATCGATGACGTGGTATTTGGTGGTACCTTCGGTAAAACTCCCGGTTTTTTTCTCTACCGTGATACCCGGATAGTTGCCTGTTTTTTGGCGTAAGCCGGTTAGCTTATTGAACAACGTAGACTTACCCACGTTGGGGTTTCCAACCAGCGCAATTTTTGTTTCCGTCATGGTCTATGCTAGGGGTTCGATGAGAATGAGGTCAGCTTCGGTGCGGCGGAGTGCTACCCCGTTGGGGTTGCCTTTGATGTGCAGGCAAACTGGGCCGCTTAATGGCAGGCGCTGTTTCATGGTGAAAACAACCCCCGGCAATAGCCCCATTTCGTAGATCTTGAGAGGGATTTCGCCGGAGGCGTAGCCAACAATCGTTGCTGTTTCTCCCTTTCGTAACTGGCTTATGGTCTTATGTTGGGCAATTGCGTGCATGGTCGTAAATAATCGCCAAAGTTAGTAATTTATAATCAATCTAGGTAGTTTGCTCCATATTTGTTCCGGTGGACGAGGGGGGCGGAGGTTCGGCTTTTTTCATTACCTTTGACAAGTCACGCTAAAACCGGCGTCTCGAAATGACAGGGTTAGATATACAAAACACGGCTTTTACGCAGGCGGTATCTTTTGTAAACCATACCAACCGCAATATTTTTCTGACCGGCAAGGCTGGGACCGGAAAAACCACGTTTTTGAAGTATATCCGGCAGCACAGCTACAAGAAGATGGCCGTGGCGGCACCTACGGGCGTGGCCGCAATGAATGCCGGTGGAACCACCCTTCACTCCCTTTTTTGGTTGCCGTTTGGTCTCTATATCGAGGACTACGAGCTGGCATGGAACGATGACGACAGCCATATTTACAACCGCCGCCGCCTGTTTGGCAAAGTGAAGCTGACGAAGCAACGACGCGCGTTACTGCGAGAAATAGAGCTACTGGTTATCGATGAAGTATCCATGTTGCGGGCCGATACATTAGACGCCATTGATACGATTTTGAAGAGTGTACGGCGGGATGCCCGTCCGTTTGGCGGTGCACAACTCCTTTTTATCGGCGATATGTACCAATTGCCGCCCGTGGTGAAGGAGCGGGAAAGGGAAATCATGGCACACTATTACCCAAGCCCATTTTTCTTCGATGCCAAGGTGTTGCGCGAACAGCCTCCCGTGCTTCTTGAACTGAAGAAAATATATCGGCAGCGTGAGCAGACATTCATTGATATCCTTAACGATATACGCAATAATTGCTGTACGCCGCAGCAACTGGACGTACTCAACAGTTATTACAAACCTGACTTCGTGCCACCACCCGACGAGTCTTACATCACACTTACCACTCACAACAATCGAGCGGATGCTATCAATAAGCAGGAACTCTCAGCACTTCAGGGAAAGCCGGTTGTACTGCAGGCCAAGGTGGCAAACGATTTCCCGGAAAGCCTGTATCCCGCGGAGATGGAACTGACGTTAAAAATGGGGGCGCAAGTGATGTTTATCCGCAACGATAGCGGTGAGGAACGGCGTTATTATAACGGCAAAATCGGTTACGTGAAACACATCGATTCGGCCGGCGATAGCTTGGTGGTGGAGTTTAAAGATAGCGGTGAGGCCGTGGAAGTAAAGCGCGAGGAATGGGAAAACATCCGATATAGCTACAACAAAACCCAAGACAAAGTGGAAGAAGAGGTATTGGGCACCTTTGCGCAGTTCCCGTTGCGGCTGGCTTGGGCCATTACCATCCACAAAAGCCAAGGGCTTACATTTGACCGTGCCATCATCGATGCAGGGGCTTCCTTTGCTGCGGGGCAGGTATACGTGGCGTTGAGCCGGCTGCGTACATTAGACGGCTTGGTACTGCATTCGCGGATTCCACCGCACAGCATCCGTACCGATCACCAAGTAACCGGTTTTTCGAGCAATACCGTGGCCGAAGAGGAAATGGCGTCGCTATTGGAGGCCTCCCAACGTAATTATATAGGCCAGCTGCTCCTGCAAGCATTTAAATGGGATAATGTTGTCGAAACGGTGACCACCCAACGGACGGACCTGCCTACCCGCAACATCGCGGACCAAGAAGAAGCGATGCGGTTTGTCGAAGCTGTGTGCTTCGCGTGCGAAGCGCTGATGGAAGTAGCCAACAAGTTCCGCAACCAGTTGAACGGCTTACTCCATAAAAACGGGCAAACGGATTACTTCCAAATACATGAGCGTATAGCCAAAGCCACGGCGTGGTTTTTACCGCGGATAGACACCCAATTGATGGAAGCATTGGAGGGGCACATCCGCAGTTGGGCCGTCAAAAAGAGGACCAAGAAGTACGTTTCAGAAATGAAAGAGTTGTTGGTTGATTTCAAGCGAAAAAGGGAGCAATTGCGGCAATGCGCCGTCATTGCCGAGGCGTTGGCAAAAGGAGACGCGCTGCATGACATCATGGCCAGGTCGGCTACGCTTACCACCATAGCCATTACTCCTGAGGAACTACCCACTACCGTGAATGCTGGTAAACCGGTCAAGGGGGCTACGAAGCAAATCAGCTTCGATCTTTTCCAGTCGGGCAAAACCATCGACGACATCGCTACGGAGCGCGGCTTAACGAAAGGCACCATTATCGGCCACCTCACCGGTTTCATTGGCAAGGGCGTTGAGGCTGCCCAATTGATGGACACCACCAAGCTCGCTGCCATCCAGGATGCGCTCCGGGAAAACCCGGACAAATCTTCTTCGGCAATCCGTACGCTATTACGCAATCAAGTGGAATTCTATGAGATTCGCATTGCCCAGGCGTCCATTGTCCGCTAGTTTGTGTATCTTTACTGCTTTTATTTTTTGACGCTACCGTTGTTAGATGCAGCAAGTTGATACCACGCAACCGCATGAACTGATATACTCGCTCTGCGAACATCCCTATTTGGGTTACTTGATAGAGCCACACGTGGTGCAGCTCAACCCGAATGGCGGCTATTCGTTGACGCATCGGCGTATTTTTAGCCACACGGCGATAGACTACGCCCCCATCCTGGACGATGTGGACTATAAGCTAATCAAGCTGTTGGAAGAGATGGAGCAAACCAACGTCATCAAGCGCTACCACAAGAAGCCAATACGCCCCATCGATTTTTTCGCGAAATATTTCGATCAGAAGTTTCTTGATTATATACGGCCGAAGATCGAGGCGCGTTTATTGCAGGCGTTCGAATTGCTCGGTAACAAGCCGCTATTCCTGATGAGCAAGGATGGATATGCCGCTGACCAACCGATCGCGATTGCACCCCAGCCGGCTTCGGTGCTGTTTCATTTCAGGCGCAACGAAGAAGAGACCCGTTACTTCCCCACCATCAAGTACAACGGGCAACGCATCGAGTTTATGTATAAAGATGCCCAGGTAGTGGTTAACCAACAGGCGTGGCTGTTGCTGGAAAATGTGCTCTACCACTTTGACCAGCCCTTGGAGGGGAAAAAACTATCGCCGTTTTTGCAAAAGCGCTACATCGCTGTAGCCCGTTCCACCGAGCGTAAATATTTTGAGACGTTTGTGCGTGGATTGATTGAGAAACACCACGTATATGCCGAAGGCTTTGAGATTGAAACACATCAGCATAACGCGATGCCCATCATCAAACTGCTCTATGTAGAAAATGGTGCCTCGCAGTTGCAGCTGCATTTCCGCTATGGCCCTTATTTGTTCGCCTCCGGCAGTCAGAACAAAGTTACGGTACGGATGCAGTATGATGAACTTGCAGATTACTACACATTCCATCGGATCAGACGGTCGTTGCAGTGGGAAGACAAGCAGATGCAGGAATTGCTTGCCATGGGGCTGCATAAGCCTACTGCACTTTTTAGTAATCTTGAGCCATCTGTCAATGGGTCTGGGGGCGTATCGGCGATGGACTGGCTACGCGACAACAGTGAAAGGCTTCGCCAGCGTGGTTTCGAAATTGTACAGGACGACCCGAACAAACGGTTTTTTTTCGGGCGCACCGAACTTAACCTGTCGGTGGAGGAACAAAACGACTGGTTTGACGTACGCGCAACCGCCCGTTTTGGTGAATACGAAATTCCATTTAGCCAGCTGCGTAACCATATCCTCACCAATACGAAGGAGTTCGTGTTGCCCAACGGCGAAATCGCTATCATACCTGAGGAGTGGTTTGCTAGGTACAACCATCTTTTTCAGTTCTCGCAAGATAAGAAAGGCATCCGGTTAGGGAAATACCACGTAGGGCTGCTCAATGATATTTCCGAACATACCGCATTGACCATGGACCGCAAAATGGAACAATTGGCCGGTTTCGATGCCATCGAAGACGCCGAAGGGCCACATCAGTTTGCCGGTCAGCTGCGACCCTATCAGCAGGCCGGTTACAACTGGTTCCATTTCCTGCAAAAATACCGTTTCGGAGGGTGTTTGGCAGATGATATGGGGTTGGGAAAGACCATCCAGACGTTGGCATTGCTACAAAAGCAAAAAGAAACAGTATCCGTTGGAACGGGGCCCTTAACATCGCTCATTGTTATGCCCACTTCGCTGGTGTACAACTGGGAAAACGAAGCAGCAAAGTTTGCTCCCGAATTACGGATACTAGTACACACGGGAATCGGCCGTACCAAGGAACCGGCGTTGTTCGGGCAGTATGACCTTGTGATCACTACCTATGGCATCGCTCGTATAGACGAGGAGCTGTTGAGTTCATTTTATTTCAATTACATCATCCTCGATGAGAGCCAACTGATCAAAAATCCTTCATCCAAATCGTTCAAGGCGGTCAAAGGGCTCAAGGCAAAACACCGGCTGGTACTAAGCGGTACGCCGGTAGAAAATTCGGTAGCAGACTTATGGGCGCAGATGGCTTTTTTGAACCCCGGCCTGCTGGGTAGCTACCGGTATTTCCAGCAGGAATTTGTGCAGCCTATCGAAAAGAAGAAAGATGATGAGAAAGCGCGGCGCCTGCAGGCGATGATCAAGCCATTTGTACTGCGGCGCACCAAGAACCAAGTGGCTACCGAGCTTCCACCCAAGTCCGAACAGGTGTTTTACTGCACCATGGGTGAGGAGCAGGCCGAGTACTATGAGCGTGTAAAATCCGAATACCGCAACGCGATATTGGAAAACCTGGGTGATGAAAAAGCCAAGCCTCCCCAGATCGCGTTATTGCAGGGCCTTACCAAGCTCCGGCAGTTGGCCAATCACCCCGCCATGGTAGATGCCACCTTCCAGGGTGAGTCGGGTAAATTCGAAAGTGCCATACATACCCTCGATACGGTACTGCAGCGGGGCAATAAGGTACTTGTGTTCTCCCAGTTCGTTAAGCAGTTGGTGCTCTTCAAACAGTATTTCGATAAGCATGGGATAGGGTATGCCTATCTCGACGGTGCAACAAAAAACAGGCAGGAAGTGGTGCAGCAGTTCCGTGAAGATAAAGATACCCGCCTGTTCCTTATTTCTATCAAGGCCGGTGGCGTAGGGCTCAACCTCGTGGAGGCAGACTATGTTTTTATCCTCGATCCATGGTGGAACCCCGCCGTAGAGCAACAGGCCATTGACCGCACCCACCGCATCGGCCAGACACGCAATGTGTTTATCTATAAATTCATTACCAAGGGCACGGTGGAAGAAAAGATACTCGCCCTGCAAAACCGAAAGAAGACCATCGCAGACACGCTCATTACCACCGAGGAAAGCTTTATCAAGTCGCTCTCGCGCGAGGATATCAGTGAGCTGCTTGGGTAAATGCTTCCAATCCGATTTTCATGCGGGCCACGGTTTCCTCGCGGCCCAAGCTGGCGGCGATATCGAACACGTGTGGCCCGAACTTGCCGCCCACCAGCATGATGCGAAATGGCAGCATCAGTTCGCCCATCTTCATGCCCGATGCTTGGATGGCGAGTTTATAAAAACTTTCCAGCTCAGCGCTATGCCACGGATCGAAGTTTTCCAGTTTGGCAATCATATCCAAGAAGAACGCCGTTTTTTCCGAGCTCCAACGCGGTTGCACGGAAGCAAGGTCATAGCCGTCGGGGCGTTTGAAAAAAAACGATGCCTGTTCCCAGAAGTCCGGGAGGAACGTGAGCCTGTCTTTGACGAGGGCCAACACATCGGCGAGATACTTGTCATTTGCGTCGCGGATACCGTTGTTCGCCAATAATGCATTCAGTCGCGGCAGGATGGCTTGGTCGTCACTCCGCTTTATCCATTCGTGGTTGAACCATTTGGCTTTTTCAAAATCGAACTTCGCCCCCGCTTTACTGATTCGCTCCGTGGAAAATTTTCCGATGAGTTCGTCGAGTGTAAACAGTTCCTGGTCGGAGCCATCATTCCAGCCCAGTATGGCCAGCAGATTGACGAACGCTTCGGGGAGGAAGCCCATTTCGCGGAAGCCTTTCGTGATGGTGCCGGTTTTCGGGTCTTGCCAATTCATGGCGTACACCGGAAAACCGAGCCGGTCGCCATCCCTCTTGCTCAGCTTGCCATTGCCGTCGGGTTTGAGGATAAGGGGCAAATGTGCCCACTGTGGCATGGCTTCGCGCCAACCGAGGTATTCCCATAGGAGGATATGTACGGGAGCCGACGGCAACCACTCTTCGCCACGGAATACATGGCTAATGGCCATCTGGTAGTCATCTACCACCACGGCCAGGTGGTAGGTAGGCATGCCATCTGCTTTGAGGAGTACCTTATCATCGGTCAATGACGAGTCGAAGCTCACGGTGCCACGTATCATGTCGTCTAGGCTGATGGTTTCATCGATGGGCATCTTGATACGGATTACGTAAGGGTGGCCTGCATCCAACAACTGCCGGGCTTCGGCGGGGGAGAGGCTGAGGGAGTTGCGTAGTTGCAGCCGATTTTCGTGGCTGTACCGGAAGTTGGGGTGCAGCTTGCGCTGCGCGTCCAGCTCTTCGGCGGTATCGAACGCATAGTATGCATATCCATCGGCCACAAGCTGTTCGGCATATTGACGGTAAGATGGTTTGCGGTCACTTTGGCGGTAAGGGCCGTAATCGCCGCCATGTTCGGGGCTTTCGTCTGGCTCGATGCCGCACCACGCGAGGCAATCCTGTATATACGCCTCCGCACCGGGCACAAACCGAGTTTGGTCGGTGTCTTCGATCCGTAACACAAATGAGCCGCCATGCTGGCGGGCAAATAAGTAGTTGAATAATGCCGTACGTACACCGCCCAAATGCAGACCACCAGTGGGACTGGGGGCAAAGCGTACCCTTACCTTCTTATTGAAATCCATGGTGCAAACTTAGATAAATTTATCAAAAGTTATCAGTCCCCCTGTTGCCTTTGGCCACCTGTTTTTGGAACGGAAACACAAAAAATACGATGGTTGGAAACCACCATCCGACAGGAATTATGTATTTTGGCAAAAATTTATAGGCGTCCTATCGTAGATGAATCCTTACCAATACAACCAGCAGCGCTGGAAATTTGCCTTGTTGATTTTTGCGGCCTTCATAGCGGCGGCTTCGTTGCTTTACACCAATTTTCTGGTGAGGAACCTATCGAAATCTGAACGCACAAAAGCGGAAGTGTGGGCAATGAGTACCCGGAGCATCATTACCATGCCCGATGTGGACGATGAGATGATCACGTTCATTTACGCCGTCCGGGATAGCCTTTCTTTACCTGCAATTATCGCTGATGCAAGTGACAGCATCATTTACTGGCGTGATCTGGACTCCACCAAGACCAATATTTTGGCGGATGACGTGGGGATGAACGTCGTGTACGATCCGGCGTATTTCAGTCGGCAGTTGGCTATCATGAAGAAGAGCCATCCACCGATTATCATCAATTTACCCAACAACGGGCAGTGGTTTGTATACTATAAAGACTCGTTGTTATTGAACCAGTTGCGCTTTTTCCCCTATGTACAGCTCACACTGATTGCCATTTTCTTGGCCATCGCCTATACGGTATTCAATTCGATCCGCAAGTCGGAGCAAAACCTTGTGTGGGTAGGGTTGGCTAAGGAGGCCGCCCACCAATTGGGTACCCCTATATCCTCGCTCATGGCATGGCTGGAGCTGGTGCGGGCCAAGTTTGATGCCGAAAGCGATCCATTGCTCAACGAAATGGAAAGCGATGTGAAGCGTTTGGAAGTCGTGGCCGACCGTTTCTCGAAGATCGGCTCCGCCCCGGTACTGAAGAGCCAGGCGGTTTACAAGATGGTGGTCGATTTTGTCAATTATTTCAAGGTGCGGACGAGTGACAAGATTATTTTCAATGTTTCTGGCGAGACCAAAGCGGAGGCCATGCTGAATGTGCCCCTGTTTGACTGGGTACTCGAAAATCTGTTGAAGAACGCTGCGAATGCCATTGAGTCGGCGGGCCGGATTGATATCGTTATTTCAGAAAACATTGCCAAAGAGCAAATTTTTATCGACATTAGCGATACCGGAAAGGGGATACCCCGCGGCCAGTTTGAGGCGGTCTTCCAGCCGGGGTTTACTACCAGGAAGCGCGGGTGGGGGCTGGGGCTCAGCCTTACGAAGCGCATGATTGAACACCATAAAGGGCAGATTTTCGTCAAAGAATCGGAGATTGATAAAGGAACCACATTTAGAATCGTATTACCAAGTAGCCAAACGTATGAACCCGCTCAGATCTGATGAATATCCAGCAATCTATTCCCCTTATATCGATACCGTTGCCGGCGATGTGATGGAGTTGCTCAACGAGCAAATCACCACGTTTCCCGAGTTCCTGATGGGTGTCCCGGCAGGGAAATCGGAGTTCGCCTACGCCGAAGGTAAATGGACCCTTAAGGAGGTGGTGGGGCATGTTATCGACACCGAAAGGGTGATGGCTTATCGCGCCCTACGCTTTGGCCGGAACGACACCAAGGAGCTGATTGGCTTTGAACCGGACGATTTCGTTGCCAATGCACGCTTCAACGAGCGGTCACTCGAAAGTTTTTCGGAGGAATTTATTCTTGTAAGGAAGTCAAACCTCGAACTCTTTAAGCATTTCAACGACCATGAATTGGCACGTAAGGGCATCGCGTCCGAACGGTTAATCAGTGTACGGGCATTTATGTATATCATTGCAGGCCATCTTAACCATCACCGAAACATTATCCGTGAGCGGTATCTTGGTGGAGAGTGAGGGTCGGGAAATAAAAAATAAAGCGCTTTAAAAACCTTTTTCAATCCATTTTGTAGTTATAGTATCTACGAAACCATTTCCATGGTTTTATGATACGGTTTAGGTGTAGGAAATGTCCCGATTACTCGGGACGTTTCCTATTTTTATGGCCCCATACACGGTTCCCCTACCTATCCACCGCCAACACAACCGTTTGCATAATCTTTTTTGTTTCAAATGTTGATTTTATTTTATAGTCTTGCAGACTGGGTGGTGTATAAACCACCCACCTAAAAATGGAAAGTAAACTATAAATCAATGAATGCTACACCAACTCAACAGAAGACAGCGTTATTGCCGATGATCATATGCTGCGCACTGTTTTTTATCCTAGGTTACATCACTTGGGCCAACGGGGCGCTTATTCCATTCGTGCGATTGGCGTTTAATTTAGGGACCGATTTACAGGCTTTCTTTATTTTATTTGCATCCTACATCGCTTATTTCTTTTTAGCGCTTCCCAGTTCGTGGATATTGGCTAAGGTCGGCTTTAAAACCGGCATCGTCCTCAGCTTGGTTTTGATCGTGGTCGGGGCGCTGATTATATTGCCGGCCGCATCGCAGTTAAGTTATGGTTTGTTCTTGACCGCTATATTTGTCCAGGCATCGGGAATGGCACTTCTCCAAACAGCAATCAATCCCTATCTCAGTATCATTGGCCCCATCGAGAGTGCCGCCCAACGGATTTCCATTGTAGGCATTTTCAATAAAACCGCCGGCATCATTGTCCCTTTCGTTCTTGGAAGTATATTGTTAAAAGACTACGACCGGATTTCGACTAAAATAAAGGATCTTCAGACAGGGGCTGAACATGACGCATTGCTGGTTGAGCTCTCGGAAAGGATCCATAGCCCATATATCGGAATGGCCATTGGCGTGGCCATCCTCGCCGTCATTGTATATGTGGTGAAGATGCCCGAGGTTGATGTCAACAAAGAAGAGGTGGTAGAAGAGCAGGTGGGCGTCAAAAAGAAAAGCAGCATTTTCCAGTATCCCCACCTTTTCCTGGGCTCGTTGGCCATATTCTTTTGTGTGGCCGTTGAAGTGATGGCTGGCGATATCATCGGTACGTATGGGCAACTATTGTCACTCCCCCCATTCTTTGTGAAGTATGGTACCGCATTCACCCTCAGTTGCATGCTTTTGGGCTATTTTATTGGCATTGCAACCATCCCGCGGTTTATCTCGCAGCAGGCGGCGCTCAGGGTCTGTACGTTGGTCGGTATTGCGTTCACTTGTATTTCGGTATTCTCTTCAGGGCTGACGTCTTATTTTTTCGTGGCATTTCTGGGAATGGCCAATGCACTGATGTGGCCGGCGATATTTCCATTAGGCATTAAAGGGTTAGGTCGGTTCACCAAGGTTGGTTCGGGAATCATGATTATGGGTATAGCAGGTGGGGCGATTTGGCCATTGGTTTACGGCTATTTAAAAGACACGCTTGGCGTGGATTTCCAACACGCATTTCTATACGCTATGATTCCAGCGTATCTTTACCTCCTTTATTTTGCAAGTTACGGACACAAAGTAGGGCAGGAACAGAAAGCCAATTAAATACAAGCCGGAAATTGCGCCTGATTTTCCTGCACCGATCTGATAGGTGCAGGAAAACAGGACTTGGTGAAATAAATAATAACCTATTAACGCGGCACGTCTTTCCGCTAGTATGCCGCAATTGTAATATTTCGGTAATGTTGGACGGATGCTTGCCTAATATGCTTAAATTCGGGCCTTGTAACCAACGACATGTAAGATGAAAAAAAAGTTATTGAACACTGTAATGATTGCCTTGGTGATTGCCGTGGGTTGGCAACCGGCAGCAGCCCAAGTTAAACTGCCACCGGCGAGTAGTTCGCAGACGATTACCCAAGGTTTGGGTATCAGTACGGTAACGCTGAAGTATAGTCGCCCCAACATGAACGGCAGAAAGATATTTGGCGGGCTTGAACCCTATGACCAAGTATGGCGCACCGGTGCGAACGGCATCCCGACACTTACGTTTGATGATGCGGTGACGATTGCGGGCACCCGTGTGGAAGCAGGCACCTACGGGCTATTGACCATACCGGG
Organism: Parapedobacter sp. 2B3; assembly: GCF_041925275.1. NCBI lineage: Bacteria > Pseudomonadati > Bacteroidota > Sphingobacteriia > Sphingobacteriales > Sphingobacteriaceae > Parapedobacter > Parapedobacter sp. 2B3. Next base: position 62,883 of record NZ_JBHEUZ010000012.1, read on the forward strand.
TAAAAACAAGTGGACCGTCATCTTCAGCAAGAATAGCGAGCAGTGGGGGGCCTATTCGTATAAGCAGGAAGAGGATTTGTTCCGTTTCGACGTGAAACCCGAACGGCTGGGTAAGGCGGTGGAAACCTTTACCATTTCTTTTTCCGATGTGCAGCCACAGCGCGCACGGTTGAATATCGCTTGGGAAAAGACACAGATAAGCTTCGATTTGGTGGTTGATCAAGACGCTGAAATCATGGCATCGATCGACGAAGCGATGAAAGGGGAACGTAAGCCGTATTTCCAGGCTGCGCAATATTACTACAAAAACGATAAGGACATCCAAAAGGCACTTGAGTGGGTCAACGAGGCCGATAAGTCACCGAACCCCGCACCCTACATCAAGTATTGGAAAGCACTCATCCAATTAAAGGCGGGCGATAAACAGGGAGCCATTGCAACGGCTACCCAAGGCGTTGAGATTGCTAGGGAGCAAAACAACGACGAGTACGTGAAGCTGAATAACCAGGTGATTGTCCAAGCCAAGAAATAGGTTAGCGAAACATATCCGTGTCATAAGCCAAATAGCCCCTACACCCACGTGTGGGGGCTGTGTGCTTTTATAGGGAAGCGTTCAGCAACTCTTCAAGTTCTTCGTGGCTGATGTTCATATTTACATTGCCATCCTTGGCAAACGATATTTCGCCCGTTTCTTCCGATACCACCACCGCCACTGCATCGCTCACTTCCGTAACGCCGATGGCGGCACGGTGGCGAAGTCCGAAATGGAGCGGTAGGTCCTCGCTCTCAGACAGGGGAAGTACGCAACTGGCCGTCATGATCTTGAAGTCGACAATAACCACTGCCCCGTCATGCAGCGGGCTGTTTTTCTGAAAAATACTCTCCAGCAGACGCTTGGATAAATGCGCATTCATGTACTCGCCACTGGTTTGGTAATACTCTTCATCAAAGTATTTGGCAAATACGATCAGGGCGCCCGTGTATGATTTGGAAAGGCTTCGGCAGGCGTCGATGATGGGTTTGAGGTGAGCGTGATGGTCGTGCTCCGTGGCTTTTTTGCTCACGAAAACAGACCACAGGAAATTTTTGCGCCTCACGGAAATGTTCTTGCCGATATGGATGAGGAACCGCCGTATTTCCTGCTGGAAGACCACCACCAGCGCCAGCGAGCCCACGCTGATGAAACCGCCGAAAATCTCGGTGAGCAAATGCATGTTGAATTGCTTAACGAGTAGGAAAATAACGTAGATGAGCCCCAAGCCAATCAGGATATTGACTGCGATGGTGCCCCGTATCAAGCTGTATACGTAGTAGAGGATGACAGCCACGAGAAGGATGTCGACGATATCAAGCAACCGGAAATTGAAGTCGAAGCTCTGCAAGTCCATATCTTGGGCAAGTTAATAAAAAGTTCTCCATATAGCTTACCTAAGTTTCTATCTTTGCTAGACAAAAAACAATAACCATGGCTCGACTTTCGGTCAATATCAATAAAATCGCAACGCTCCGCAATTCGCGGGGCGGCAACAACCCCAACGTACTGGAGGCCGCGCTGGCCTGTGAGCGGTTTGGCGCCCAAGGCATCACGGTGCACCCGCGGCCCGATGAGCGGCATATCCGTTACCAAGATGTGTTTGACCTGAAGACGGCCATCCATACCGAATTGAACATAGAGGGCAATAGCCGTGAAGAGAAATTCGTGCGGTTGGTCTTGGATGCGCAGCCCGCACAAGTTACGTTGGTTCCGGACGATCCGGGACAGATCACCTCCAACCATGGGTGGGATACGCTTAAACATCGGTCATACCTGCAAGATATGTGCGCGTTGTTTAAGGGCGAAGGTATACGGGTCTCCATTTTCGTGGATGCCGATCCTGCCATGGTAGAAGCCGCGGCCGAAACCGGTGCCGACCGCGTGGAACTGTATACGGAAGCTTACGCGCGGGATTACGTGGATAGCCCTGAGCGAGCCTTGGCACCTTACTTCGAGGCCGCAAAGGTGGCTCAACAGGTTGGATTGGGACTCAACGCAGGGCACGACCTCGACTTGCATAATCTGCGGTACTTCAACCAGCATATACCCGGGTTGTTGGAAGTGAGCATTGGCCATGCATTGATCGCCGATGCACTATACCTAGGATTGGAAGAAACCATCAAGCGATACAAAGAGCAACTGCGGTAAGAAACGGTATTACTTGATTCCCATAAAGATGCGGTTCCAACGTATCTTGTCGAAGAACGTACCCTTTTCATCCCAGCTTAGCCATACGAACAGCGCTTTGCCTACAATATGGTCTTCGGGCACGAAGCCCCATGTCCGCGCGTCTTCCGAATTGTGGCGGTTGTCACCCATCATCCAGTAGTAGTTCATTTTGAATGTGTAGCTATCGGCCTTGGCACCGTTGATGTACACGCCGTCACTGCGGCTTTCCAACTCGTTGCCTTCATATACCCGGATAACGCGCCCGTAGAGCGGCAGCGTCAAGCTATCCAGGGTAACCGTCCACCCCTGTTTGGGGATGACCAGTGGGCCGAAATTATCGATATTCCAGTGGTATAACGAATTGCTCGGGAATATGCCCGGCTCATGGGTGTCCTGGTGCCTGATATTGGGGACGATTTTCGTGACATTGGCCCACCCCTTCACTTCTTCATAAGCCTCGTCGGTAAGGAAAAGCTGGTAGGGCTCGCGCGCATAAGGGTTATAGTCGATGCGCATATCCGTAAGCCGCTGTGGGTTCAAGCCGGTTCCGTCTGTATAGACGTAATAATCCATTTGGCTATGCGGCGGTTTGAAACCCGGTTCGCCATTGACGTACAGGTTGGCTCCGCGCAGCGAAATGGTGTCGCCGGGCATGCCTACGGCGCGCTTGATGTAATTTTCGCGTTTGTCAATGGGGCGGTTGAAGGGTGCATCAGCCTCCATCGGGTAGTTGAACACAACCACATCGTTGCGCTCGATGTCCTGGAATCCGGGAAGCCTTTTATACCCTATTTTTATACCTTCCCAATAGGCTTTCCCACCGACAATCGGCATGGTGTGGTGTGCAAAAGGGAAGGCTACCGGGGTCATCGGTATCCGGGGGCCGTAGTTCAATTTGCTCACGAACAGGAAGTCGCCCACCAGCAAGCTTTTCTCCATGGAGCCAGTGGGAATCATGTACGCCTCGATGAGGAATCCCCTGATCAATGTAGCGGCCACGACGGCAAATACGATGGCATCGGCCCACTCCCGGGCAACGGATTTCTTGTATGGATATTTCTCCTTGAATTCGGCACTGAACGATTGGCCGAGGTACACGACTTTTGGGTCGTTGCCCCACCATGGCAGCACTACGAAGGGCAATAGTACCATAGCTGCATATTCCCAAAAACGGCGCTTGCCAAAGCATTTGACCAGATCGAGGTATAACCCATAAAAAATGAAGATATTGACAATCGGGATGAGCAGCAGGGCTACCCACCAAGCGGGATGCCCGGTTATCTTGGTAATGACATATTCCCGGTAGATGGGTACCAGCGATTCCCAACCCTTGCGGCCGGCTTTTACGAATAGCTTCCAAAGCCCAAAGTGGATGAGGATAAGCACGATGGCAAAAACGATGTATCCCATATGTTAGGTTTTTGTTTTGTATATGATTATTAGCTGTCTACTATATATGCCCGCCAAACTTAGATAAACTTGCTTTTATATACAAGTTTATCGATCTCTCATCTGCCGCTGAAGAACAAGTTATTATAGATGAAAGTTAAACATCTCAGTCACTTGGTAAAATCCTGTACGGCCCTGCAACCATTCGGCGGCAACCACGGCACCCAGCGCGAAACCCGCGCGGCTATGCGCCGTGTGCTTAAATTCCAACTGGTCCACTTCCGAGCTGTACAGTACGGTGTGCGTGCCGGGTACTTCATCGATCCGATGGCTTTCAATGAGCAACTCGTGCGTTTTCGGAACAGCCTCTTCACCTTCACCGATCAGGTTGTTTATCCACCCCGTCTTCGCATCGTTATGCCCGATAATCCCCTCGGCAATGGTAATGGCGGTGCCACTCGGCGCATCCAGTTTGTGGGTGTGGTGAATCTCCTCCACTTGCACGTCGTATTGCTTATAAGGGCTCATTGCAGCTGCCAGCAACTTGTTGATGTGGAAGAATACATTGACCCCTATACTGAAGTTAGAGCCATAGAGGATGGTTTTGTTACCATCCAGGCACCGCTTTTTTACCGCTTCAAGTTGGTCATACCAACCTGTGGTACCTACCACGATGGGTACATTGGCCTCAAAACATAGGTCAATGTTGGCCACTGCGGCTTCCGGTCTGCTGAAGTCAATCGCCACATCGGCTCCGCTTAGGTCCGTCGCATCCATATTGTCGCGGTTGTTTTCATCCACGATCAGGTGGATGTGGTGTCCGCGTTTCTGGGCGAAGCGCTCGATCAGCTGTCCCATTTTGCCGTATCCGAGTAATACGATGTTCATGTCTTATGTCTTTAGTCGTAAGTCTTTAGTCCTATGTTTTTAGTCATAAGCCTTATGTCAAGCGCTCAAAATCTAACCCCCACTTTCACGCCGATGGTATAAGGCTGGGCCTGGTATGTCCATGATGAGCCGGGGCTGGCCAACAGGGTAGGCCCAATGTTGAAAGCCAGGTCATCGCCTATTTCCCATCGGTGTTTGAGCATTGAGTTGACGTAGGCTTCTACGGTCTGAAGCCCCCACCAACCCAATGTAACCAGGATGGTGAGATCACGGTTTCGGCGGTAATAGTCTTTCGCAGTGATCATATAGTCCGTAATCTGGCTACCTGTTCCAAGTTGCGGGTATTTCGTATCCGGCGGGATCGCGTGGTTATTATTAATTCGGTATTGCACTTCTCCGAGAATATCGTGGTAATATCGGTTGTTGAACTCGAAAATCAATACGGCACTCACGAAACCACCATAGATTACCGGCACTTTGGCCCACCACCATCCACCGTTTGTGATCTGGCCCCAGCCGGGTACCATCAGTGAGCGCTTCCATGGCCTATTGGAAAGGGCTTCCAATGCCAACCTCGCAGAATCCTTAAACACGACCTGTTCCTGCTCGGCGGCCTCCCGTTCCCGTTTCTCCCGTTCCCGCCGTTCCTTTCGGGTCTCCGCGGCAATCGTGTCGGCAGCGGCGGCACTTACGCTATCAACCGCTGGTTTGGGGATGCTATCGTGCCGTAAGCTATCGGTTTCCTGTGCGTATAGGGCGCCCGCGGATACCAATGCTACCAGCAAGATAATAAGCAGTCGATTCATCACCAATCCAATAATTCAAGAATCCGGTTCAGGTCGTCTTCAGAATGGAAGGGGATTTCGATGGCGCCCTTTCCTTTTTTATCGGAAACTTTCAGCCGTACCCGTGTCGAGAACTTGGATGCCAAGTCGTCTTCTACTTTTTGGTATTGGAAGGACAGGGCTGTATTTTTCGGGCTTTTGGCCACGCCCTTGCCGGCCTGTTGCTGCATATCGCGTACCAATTCCTCCGTTCTCCGTACGGAAAGTCCCTTTTTGACTATCTCGCGGAAAATGTATAGCTGTTTGTCGATTTCGGGGATGTTGATTAGTGCCCGTGCATGGCCCATACTGAGCTGCCCATCGCGGATGGCCGCCTGTATCACGGGTGGCAGTTTTAACAACCGCAGGTAATTGGTTACCGTCGATCGGTTTTTGCTCACGCGTTCGCCGAGTTCCTCCTGCCGGAGGTTGCATTCTTCGATCATCCGCTGGAAACTTAACGCCACTTCCATGGCATTGAGGTTTTCGCGCTGGATGTTCTCAATGAGCGCCATCTCCAGCATCTGCTGATCGTTTGCTGTGCGCACGTAGGCCGGTATGTCCGTTAGGCCGGCAAGTTTAGCCGCACGGAGCCGCCGTTCGCCGCTGATAAGTTGGTAGGTGTCCCGTGCTGTTTGCCTCACGGTAATCGGCTGTATCAACCCCTGGAGTTCGATCGAGTCGGCTAGTTCACGCAACGCTTCCCCATCGAAATCTGTGCGTGGTTGGAAAGGGTTGACCGCAATTTGGGAAATAGGAACCGGACTGATACCGGCCGGTATTCGCTGTTCTTTCAATTCGCCCGTACCGCTGCTGCCGGCAGATCGATGCGTTACCTCTTCGGAGGTATCGAGCAATGCACTTAATCCCTTACCCAAACCTATTTTCCGTTGTTGTGCTGCCATGGCTTACGATACGCTTACGTGTGCTGTTTCTTCTTTGGTAAGGTTGTTCTTCTGAAGGATTTCCCGAGCCAGGTTGAGGTAATTAATCGCCCCCTTGCAGTTTGCATCGTGCATGATGACGGCAATACCGAAGCTAGGCGCTTCACTCAACCGCGTATTGCGCTGGATAATGGTTTCGAAGACAAGTTCATTGAAATGTGTGCGCACTTCTTCCACCACTTGGTTGGAAAGCCGTAGCCGCACATCGTACATCGTGAGGAGGATGCCTTCGATCTCCAGCGCGGTATTGAGCCTGTTCTGCACGATTTTAATGGTGTTTAGCAGCTTACCCAACCCCTCAAGAGCGAAATACTCGCATTGTACCGGGATGATGACCGAGTCGGAAGCCGATAGCGCGTTGATGGTAATCAGACCCAGCGAAGGCGAACAATCGATTACGATGAAATCATATTCGTCTTTTATTTCGTTTAGGATGCCGCGCATTTTATATTCCCGTTCATGCAGGTTGATCATCTCGATTTCAGCACCCACCAGATCGATGTGCGCAGGTAGCAGGTCGAGGTAGGGCGTATCGGTATGCTGGATGGCCTCGCGTGGATTGAGGTCGTTGACCAGGCATTCATACACGCTGGCTTTGACCGTGCGGGGGTCGAAGCCAATCCCCGATGTTGAGTTGGCTTGGGGGTCTGCGTCTACCAACAACGTTTTATATTCCAGCACCGCCAAACTGGCTGCCAGGTTAATGGAGGTAGTTGTTTTACCCACCCCTCCTTTCTGATTAGCTATTGCAATGATTTTACCCATGGGTGATGAAAAATTAGCGCTCTTTATTATTTCGCCCGCCAAAAGTATCCATTAATTTGTACTTTTGGGCATTTTAGTAACTGCGAAAGCGACGGGCTAAGATACGCTTTTTTAATTTAATCCATTATGATAACCATCATATCCGGCACGAACCGCCCACATAGTAATACGTTCAAGCTGGCTACTTATTATCGGCAAAAACTCACCGAGCGGGGCGTTGATTCGCATATCCTTTCGCTCGCCGATTTATCGGCCGATTTTATTACCGCCGATATGTATAAAAGCCGTAGTGCCGCTTTCCAGCCTTATCAAGATTGTATTACGGCTACCGAAAAGTTCATTTTTGTTATCCCCGAATACAATGGCAGCTTTCCGGGGATATTGAAGACATTTGTAGATGCTTGCCAGTTTCCCAATAGTTTTTTTAACAAAAAGGCAGCATTGGTGGGGTTATCGAGCGGTAAGTATGGCAATGTACGCGGAGTGGACCATTTTACCGGTGTGTGCCATTACGTCCGCCTGCAGGTATTGCCGCTGCGCATCCATATCCCACACATTTTCCAGGAACTCAATGACCTGGGTAACCTCTATCGGGAAGATACCTTACGGTTTACTAACGAACAGATCGACGAATTTATACGGTTTTAAAAAAAAATGGGCACGCATGCGTGCCCATTGATAGCTTGCTTTTGAATGCGGGGAACTACTTCAGTTCCTCATCGCCGATTTCGCCGTTGATGGCCACGGCCTTGGTTACGGCTTTCAGCGGCATGGGCATCATTTTACTGACAATGGAGACGGTTTCCGGTAGCTGTATGCCATCGTAGGTCCGGTAATTTTCGATGGTCGTTTCGCCCGAAAGTTCACTTTCTGTTTTCAGCTTGAGGCCCGAGGCTACGCTGAAGTAGGCCACGGATACGTTCGTTCCCTGGGTTACCTTTAGCTTGTAAGCTTCTTCGTCGTTTACGTTGACGATGCCATCCAGCTCAAGCGTAGTAGCACCGTCCGTTGCATAGGTGAGCTCGGGAAAGATGGTCAGGAGGGATTGGTACGCGGAGGCGGCTTCGGCCGGCAACTCTTGCGATTGCCCCTGCGCGGTCACTGTTACATTGGAGGGGGTAACCACTACCTTAGATAATACCTGTGGGCCGAGTTTCGTGTTCTGCACCGCGATGCCTTTGGTTTTATCCACCAATTGCTCAATGGTGATGGTCATTCCCTGTATTTCCGCCTCGCTCACCGTTTTGATGGTGTTGACGGCGGCCAGTTTCTCCTTGCCACCGATGGCTTCTAGGTATTTCGTTACCACGCCTTCCGCAGTGATGCTTGCGTCCGTGATGGCCACTTTCACTTCCGGATCACCGGTAACTGTATAGTATTGCACATCGCCGAACCGGGCCATCTGATCAGCGAAATCATCGGTTTTTCCTACAACGGTAATCTGCAGGTTATCGGCATGTACATATTTGCCGGCAATGGCATTGATTTGATCCAGCGTCAAGGCATCCAAGTTTTTCAGGTAGTTCTGGTAGTAATCTTTCGGTAGCTCTTGCAACTCGGTGTTGATGGCAAAGCGTGCGATCGTTGCAGGCTGCTCCAGCGACCGGCCGAAGCTACCCGCCATGGATGCCTTGGCCAAATCGAGCTCTTTTTGGGTAATAGAATGCTCGCCGATGTGCTTCAATTCGTGGATAAACTCCTGTGTGGCGCTATCGGTTACTGCATTGCGTACACTCGCGCTGGTGTTTAACCGCGCTACCAATTCGTCCGGACTGATGCTGCCATAAGCACCATAAGTGTAGCCTTTATCTTCGCGCAAGTTCTGGAAAAGCCGCGCCGAAGCCCCGCCACCCAAGATGTCGGCTACAACCGATACGGCAATAACGTCGGGGTTATTGGGCTTTAATACAAGCGGGTACCCTACGTTAATGACCGACTGGGCACTGGCCGGCCGGTTTACGAGGATGACCTTGTTGCCCGCCGGCGCTTGTGGTGTAGGCCAATCATGTTTCGGTACATCACCGCGCTGCCAGTCCGAAAAGTAGGTCTTCACCAGCTTCTCCGCTTCCGCCGCCGTAATGTCTCCTACAATGGCCAGGTAGGCAATATTCGGTTTGAAATAGGTGTTGTAATAGGCCTTGATATCTTCCACCTGCACATTTTCCACGGTCTTTTCGGTTTCGGTCTCGCCGTATGGATGATCCTTGCCATACATCACGGCATTTCGCACCACACCAACAATGCTGTTGGGATCTTCCTTTGCTGCTGCCAGCCCGGAGATGGCCTGTTTTTTCAGCTTGTCCAATTCGGACTGCGGGAAAGCCGGGTTGAATAAAACGTCGGCGAAAAGGTCGAGCAACTGGTCGTTGTATTTTGTCAGTGACGATGCATTGGCCGAGGTAGACGATGCACTGATGCGTGCTCCGATGCGGTCAATGGCTTCGTCGAGCTCGTCTTTGCTGCGCGCCGTGGTGCCACCCATGAGCATCTCGCCCACAAATGAGGTGAGCCCGGCCTTGTCGCCCTCTAGGATGGGGTCACGGTCTAATACCAAGGAGTAGGTCACCCGCGGTAACTTGTGGTTTTCCACTACAAATACCTTCAGGCCATTGGGCAGGGTAAACGTAGCAGGGTCACCGATATTGATTTGGGGGGCAGGTCCGGGTTCCGGGTATTTGCTGCGGTCTGCTTGTGCAAAGGCGGTTGCCGTGCCGCACAGAGTTACCAAGAGAAATATGCTGAACTTAGTCATTGTTGTCTTTTTTATGGTCATTGCTTAAGGGTTGGATGATTACTCACTGTCAGCGGGTTTCGGGAGGTAGTAGAGCACCACCCGCCCGTCTTTACCGAGGTATTCCTTCGCCACGCGCTGGATGTCGGCACGCGATACATCGTTGTATTTATCCATTTCGCGGTTCACCTCGTTGGCATCACCGAAAAACGTCTTCGCTTCGGCCAGACTTTCGGCTATGCCGGCCACGGAGGCGTGGCGGCTTACGACCGCGTTTTCAACCTGTGCTTGTAGCTTCTGGAAATCGTCTTCCGATATGCCGTTGGCAATCACTTTCTCCAATTGTTCGTCTATGGCATACTCCAGCGAGTCTGCCGATACGCCCATGTTGGCAATCCCGTACAACAAAAATACACCGCCATCTTCCAAGTCTAGTGGAAATGCAGCCACCGCTACCGCTTTCTGCTGCTTATCTACCACCTCTTTGGTCAGCAACGAGCTTTTCCCGCCCGTAAGATAGGTAGAGAGCATGCTCAGCGCATGGCTATCTTTGTGTTTTTTCGGCGGCAGGTTATAGGCTTGGATTACGGCGGGCAGCTGGATGTTGTCGTATACCACATCGCGAGTTTCTTCCGTCCGCCGGGGCTCGGTCACCGTGGGCCGGTTGATGGTGCCGGTACCTACAGGAATCTCGGTGAAATACGCCCGTACCCATTCTTCGGTCTGGTCGTAGTCGATATCGCCCGCAATAGACAATACGGCGTTGTTGGGTACGTAATAGGTGTTGTAAAACTGCATGAATTCGTCAAGCGTTGCAGCGTTCAGGTGGTCCAGTGATCCGATAACCGGCCATTTGTAGGGATGTACCAAATGCGTCCGTTTGAAGGTCTCTTGCAAGATGGTTCCATACGGTTGGTTGTCTATGCGTTGCCGCATTTCTTCTTTCACTACACTGCGTTGGGTCTCCACGCCAATGGTGTCGATCTTGGCATGCAGCATCCGCTCACTTTCCATATAGAGGGCGGTTTCGAGGTAGTTTGCCGGTACCACTTCGTGGTAATAGGTGATGTCGTTTGATGTGTATGCATTGAGCGTGCCACCAATCGACTCGATTTTTTTCATGTATTCGCCACGGCCGATATTTTCGGTGCCTTCGAAGAGCAGGTGCTCAAAGAAGTGGGCAAACCCGGTGCGCTCGGGGTTCTCGTTTTTGGAACCCACGTGGTACATCACGGATACAGCCACGATGGGGGTGGTCTTGTCCTGATGCATCACCACGGTGAGACCATTTTCTAGCTCAAATTCCTTGAATTCGATGCGGTTTTGGGCCAAAGCGATGCCACTTGTGCAAAGCGATGCGCCCACGAATGTGGAGAGGATTAAGAATTTATTCATTGTGCCATGTGGTATTAATAGAACTTATTGGATGTTTATGATAAAACATACTGCAAGTTTACCATATCTTGGATGAAAAATGGCACAGGTTGTTACAACTTTCGTATAACCTCAGGTTTTAAGTGTTGGTTTCCAGTGGTCTGTAGGGATGTGGATAGCTACCGTTCTACCAACACCAGTCCGTGGTTCCTCCCACGCCGCTGCGTATAGATCAGTAAACGGGTGAGCTGCTTTGGTTGCGGTCCACCCAGATGCAGTGCCGTTGGGATACGTTGCTCTCGGAGCATTTGCAGTGCCAATGCCAGCGCAGCGGCAATCACGGTGTCGTATTCGCCCAATACATGCTTGAACCCGATAATGGGTACTCCAGTAAACAGGGATTGCGTTACTTCCCGGTAAATGCCGTCGTAGCGGGAGTCGCCGTTATAGCCCATGAGCACGGCGTCGATCGCGTGGGCGCCCAGGCCGTTCTTTTGTAAGAAGCGGTCCACCAATGCCATCGGTTCATCGCTTTCTAGCCGTGCTTCCACGGCGGTTACCTTACCGATGGTAGCTGCCGACGGATGTGATGAGGCCACGAAAAATGTGGACCCTTCGGCAATGATTTCACCGGGCGTTGGGGGGGCGCCGAGAGCAGTAGGGACGGCCGGGGCATCGCGTTTGAGGTATTCGGCGATATTCCAGAAATCGGTGGTCCGTTCGCCGAGCTCATCCACACCACCCAGCAGGATGGTGGCATCGGGGTGTTCGCTCAGGTATACCATGCCATCGAGCAACGCCGACTCGAAAGAATTGGCGTTGTTTACATAGGTCATGTTGTAACCGTTGCATTTAAGGGCCAGCGCAATAGCTGCAGCAGCCATGTTATGGGTGGATTGGATGAACGGTGTCGGGTTTAGGGCTTGCCCTTCGTCAGTCAGGAGCGCCTCAACAAAACGCTCCGAATCGCGGAGACAGCCCAATCCCGACCCGGTAATGACAGCATCCACTGTGGTCCTATTGGCTTTCTGCAGTGCCGATTGCGACGCGAAAATCGCCATGCGCATGCTTTTGTTCATACGCCGTAGCTGCAGCGGCGGAATCAGCGATTTATAGTCGGGGTCACGTGCCGGTATGGGATTTTGCGTATAGGGCAGTATGCTATCGAAAAAATAGTCGGTTTCGGTGGTCGGCTGGATGGAAATGCCGGCCATGCCATGGATATAGACGGGCTTAATCATGGTTGCTTGAAAATAAGAGAGAACTGCAGTTACCCCCGAATCCGAACGAATTGGATAGCACGTGGTTAATCGCTGTCGGCCGCAGGGTCGTTTGTGGAACGATGCCCAGTGCGGCGATGGGCTGTGAAAAATTCAGGTTGGGAAAGATTTGCTGGTGCTGTAACGCGAGCACCGAAAAAACCGCTTCGATTGCGCCGGCGGCGGCCAATGTATGGCCGGTGTATGCTTTCGTGGAGCTAAAGGGCGGAATCGAGGCGGCATCGCCGTAGATGCGGAGCAGGGCTTGCCCTTCCGCAAAGTCGTTGTTGGGCGTGGCGGTACCGTGGGCGTTGATGTAATTAACCGCGCCCGCATCCAATCCAGCTACTTCCAGTGCCTGTTTCATCGCTAGGTAGGCGCCCTCACCATTGTCCGACGATGCGGTTTGGTGGAATGCATCGTTTGCATGGCCATAGCCGGAGAGGTAGGCAACGGGCGCTTTCGACTGCTGCCCTGCACGTTCCAGCACAAGGTATGCGGCGGCCTCGCCGAGATTCAATCCGTTGCGATGTTCATCGAACGGGCGGCAATGGCCATCGGTATAAATCATCAGGGAGTTGAACCCGTTGAGGGTGAAGCGCGATAAGCAGTCCGTGCCACCCACGATCGCGCGGTCCAGTAAGCCGGCCTTGATCATCCGCGCACCCAACATGATCGCATTGGCTGCGGAAGAGCAGGCGGTACTGATGGTCGTCACAAAGTCGCTTATGCCAAGGTAGCGGGCCATTTGCTCGGTGGAGTACCCACAGGGATGTGTAGGGATAAAGTGGCGGTGCTCGTCGGAAACCAGGTAGTCTTCGTAATATTGTTCGGTCGCATCCATGCCACCCACCGTGGTGGCAGAGATGAGTCCGGTCCGGTTGCCGTCGGCCAGATCGATTCCAACGGTAGCTTCCTTAGCGGCTAGCAAAGCCAGCAAGGTGCTGCGTGTATAGGCCTCACCGGCGGGGATTGCCAGCCGTTCAATCAACTGCTCATTCGTGATATCCACCTCGCCGACCAAGAATTTACCCCGGTGGGGGGTGTCCAGTTGCCGGATGGGGCCAATCCCATGGCGCGATGCACACAATGACCGGTAGTTGGACGATACGTCGTCACCGATGGCTGAAACAGCCCCCATTCCCGAAATAGCAACCCCGGTTGGAATGTTCATGTTCGGTTGGCCTCAATAAAATCGGCCATCGTTTGGATGGTTTCAAAAACTTTCCGTCCCTCTTTCGGGTCGGAAAGCTTGATGCCGTAGCTTTTGTCCAGCATCACGATGAGCTCAAGCGCATCGATGGAATCCAAGCCCAGTCCGTCGCCAAACAGCGCTGTCTGATCGTCTAAATCATCGACGGTCAGGTCCTCCAGATTCAATTGTGCAATGATCTTGGCTTTTAGCTCTTGTGTCAGTTCACTCATCTTCTTCGTTGTATAATTTTTTCAGTTGCGCGATGCTATGCGCCAGTTTCCCCGAAGTTCCAATGCGGTACAGTAGCAGGTCGCACGTTTCTTCCGTTACTTCCGTCCACCCGCAGAGGACGCCTTTCCCGCTCTGTTGGCCGTCCAATGTCGCATGTACGTACGGCACCATAAACTCGGGCAAATAGCTGTCAAAAATAAAGAAAACATTCTCGCTTTGCAATTGGTGGCGGATACTGATTTCGCCCATGGCAATATTGGGTAGGGTATATACGAAGGTAGCCGGGCTGGCCTGTGGGTCATCGGGCCTGAAAATATCGTGGGCATGGCGGCTGTCTGACAAATAACTGGACGACCGGTTGGCGAAAACGAGGGCTGTATGGCGCTTGTAGGGCCCTGATGCACGGGCAATAAGTTCAGCGGCAACGAAAATGGCCTTGCATAGGCCGTCCATCTTGTGGAATTTCGGATAGTCGATGGCCAGCTTACGGTAGGCCGATTTGAGGAAGTCGCCCAATGGCATCGCCGGGTCGGCAGTTAAAAAGCTGTTTCCATCCACGCGGACGGAGCGACCGCGGATGGAACAATAGGACCGGATACCGTAGTTGCTTCTTTCCATGCGCTACACTTTTTGGATCATCATAGCGATATTGCAGCCCCCGAAACCGGAGGCTGTTTTCAGGAATGTGCTGAGCGGTTGTGCGGCTCGCTGCGTAATGATGTTCAGCGGTTGGCTCGTGCCGGGGTGTGCAAATCCGTGAGAAGGGATCAGCTCATTGTTTTTCAGGGAATGGATGGCCATCACGGTTTCGAGCAGGCCGCTCGCTCCGAGCGTATGGCCAAAGTAACCTTTCAGGCTATGGGTGGGTACTGCCGACAGGCCGCACCGTTGGAAGGCGATGGATTCCATCTCATCGTTGTACGGGGTGGCGGTACCATGGGCAGAAATGAAATCCGGCGTTATGTTGCCTGCTTCGTGTGTGGCCTCTTGGATGCTCAGGTATAATCCCTCACCCGTACGCGAAGGTCCCGATATGTGGTTGGCATCGTTGGATGAACCTACACCCAGTATCTCCACGGCATCCTGCGTAGGCGTTGTTGAGAGGTAAACCGCTACCACTGCCTCGCCGAGGTTCAGCCCTTTCCGGTCCCGGTCGAATGGGCGGCAAGGCCCATCGGCCAATGCTTGGAATGCGTCGAATCCGGATACGACGAACCTCGATAGCTCGTCGCCACCTGCTACAATCGCCCGTTTGTACCGGCTATTGTACCGAAGCAGACGCCGGGCCACGGATATCGCCAGCGCACCCGATATGCATGCATTGGAAAGGGTGAGCAACGGGTTCTCGAATCCGAAGTAACGCCGGATGGCCTCCGCCATCGCAGTGAGATTCGCTCGCTGTTGCGGAAAGGCACTTTCGGGGTTACCCAATAGCGAAATATTACCCTTCGTGGTCGAGAGGATGACCAGTGTCTCGTTATCCAGCGGAATATCGTGTTTGTCGATAAGCCGCTGCAATACCAGGATGGACAACCTTTCCAACCGTGTATAGTGCCGTGCGTCTTTGACCAAATGGTGCCACGGCGCGTCGTCCATCTGTGCTGCATAGATGGGGTGGTCGCAGAGGTTGGCATCTACCACGGGTGCTATCGCCGTATGTCCATCCCGCAATCGTTGGAAATTCAATTCGCTCCCCGCCCCCAACGGGGAGATGACCTCGTCGCCGATGATGTATACCTGATCCCTCATAACAGGCCCTGTTTGGTCTTCCAATCGGCAAAGAACGGTGGGTTGGTGAGCACCAGCTCGCCGTTCAAATCGGTGAAAACCTGTATCGTCTCGCCGGTTGCCACTACGTGCTGGGCCGTATTGAATATCGTGTAGTGAAATATCATTTTGGCGGCGGCGCTATTGACAAATACGGTTTCGATGTCGGCCCACTCGCCATGGCGCAGGGGCAATTTATATTCGCACGTGCACTTCACCACCGGGGCAAGGTAGCCCTGCTCACGGATATGGCGATAGCTGATGTCCATGGCTTCGCCAAATGCTTCTCGGCCGTCTTCGAAGTAAGTGATGTAGTGGCCATGCCACACGATGCCTAGGGGGTCCGTCTCATTGAAGCGTACGCGGAAGTGGGTGCGGTGTCGTAGGGTAGGGTCCATCAGCTTATGTTGTTCCGTTTGTCATACAAAATTGCGGCCAGCAACGTAACCGCAAAAAACATAAGTAAGTAGGTGAGTGGCTGCGCGATGTCGGCGGCAGATCCATTCCGTAGGATCACATCATAAAATGCCGAAATCCCCCAGTTCATAGGTGAAAATGCTGATATTTTCTGCATGATTTCGGGCATGATGAAGGTGGGCACCCATACACCGCCCAGCGCGGCAAGGATAATGACGAAAATGGCGCCGAAGGGGGCGGACTGCTCTTGTGTTTCGGCGATGGTACCAATGAGGATACCCAAGCCGATGGCGGCAAGTCCAGCGACAAAAGCAATCAGCAACATCAACGGGAATTGCCCGCCCGGGTCAAATTCAATCAGGCCAATCAGCGGGAACACATATTTGGCAATCATCAACATCAAGATGAACTGGATAAGGCAGATAGCCGTGTAGGTGAGTATTTTGCCCCCAAGGATAATGGCGTAAGAAACAGGGCTGGTACGCAGCCGGATGTAGGTGCCTAGGTTCTTTTCTTTAACCAGGTTGATGCCCAGTGGCACCACGATGAAGAAAATGCCAAACAAGATCCATGCTGGTACATTGTGTTGCACCGCGTTGGGTATAATGCCGTCGTTTCCTTTCTGGGCGATCGTTTCCTTGAATGAAATGATTTCGCCATTCAATAGCCCCGGATCTTTTTCCAGGCCCATTTGGTCGATGAAGACATCGTATATTTTGCGGACTTCCACCTTGGCGAGCAGCTGCTCGATGCTGCTTTTCACACCGTTCCGGAAGGTCTGACCCGCTGCCGGATCAAAATAGATGGTGATTTCCTGCGTTTTCCACGTCTTTTCTTCGGCCTGGGCGCTGTCGGCATCAACCAATGCAAATTCCGCTAGTATCTGGTCAACATTGTGGTTTACCTTTTCGGTCAACTCCTTGCTGATGCCCTCGGGGATGATGAGGGCAATCTGGTACTTGCCTTCGCTCACCAGTGTCCGCGCGCGTGCTTCGTCTATAGGTTCGCCTCCCGCTTCCGTAACCAATTGGATGTTTGGGGCTTCACTTAAGTTGGTGGCAACCATCTGGCCGATTTCACCATTATCTTCATCAACCAATACAATCGGCAGGCTCGATTCGCCCACTGCTTTGAAGGTGCTTTCCTGGATGAGGGTGATGGTGACAATCAATACCGCCGGCATAAAAAACAGGATGGCGAGGCCGCCCCAGTCGCGAAGCAGGAGCAACACTTCCTTGTATGCCGATGCCATCAGTTTACGCATAATCCCTTAATTGGCTTCCGGTATGGTGTATAAATACATTTTCGAGGGTGGTAGCTCCCGGTACCGCCGCAATAAGCTGGTCGGGCTCGCCTGCCACCACGATGCTCCCTGCATCGATGATGGCTATCCGCGTGCAGAAATGCTGTGCTTCATTGAGGTGGTGCGAACTGTAGATGATGGTGGTGCCTTGTTGGTTGAGCTCACGGAGCAATGCCATGATGACCTCTTTGGAGTGTACATCCACGCCCACCGTAGGCTCGTCGAGGAAAAGTACGTCGGGGCGGTGCAGTATTCCAGCCAGTAGGTTTACCCGTCGCTGCATACCGCCAGAGAAGGTTTTGATGGGCTTTTTGGCGAACTCCGATAACCCGACCCGTTGTAGCCCTTCCGTAATACGGTTCGCTAACTCCGTTGCAGAAAGCCCGTACAAGCTCCCGAAATAGTAGAGGTTTTCCTCGGCCGTGAGCGTGGGGTAAAGCGCGTATTCTTGCGGTACTACACCTAGCTGCCGTTGGATGGACCTACGTTGTCTGCCGTAATTCAACGAGCCAAACCATAGTTCTCCCGATGAGGGCTTGATCATTCCGCACAAGGTAGAAATCAAGGTGGTTTTGCCCGCTCCGTTGGGGCCCAATAGACCGAAGATCTCTCCTTTGCCGATGGAAAGCGATAAATCCTTAAGTGCATACCGCTCGCTGCCCGCATATCGTTTAGACAGCTCATGTATGCGGATGATTTCGTCCATGGGGGCGAAAATAAGGAAAGTTGGGGACATGGATGTGTTTGGTGTAATTTTCTTATACTTGCTCTACGGAAGGGGAGGTCCGTGTATCACCCATGATGATCCAACGGAAATTAAAAAAATGGTTATAATGATGTATCGAAATCTTTTTCTCGCTTTGTTTGTTCTCGTGGAAATGTCGGCCTGTTCAACGCGCAATATGGGCGACAATGGTGCTGGGATTTCTCTGCAGTGGGAGATCTTGGCTTCGCCTTATCCGGGAACGGACGAAACGCATTCCACGCTGACCATTACCAATAATACGGCCGATACGCTCGCAGCCACCGGCTGGTCCATTTACTTCAATACGGGTGTGGCTCGGGTGGCCGATACCGATAGTGCGGTGGCCGGCATTGAAATGATCAATGGCGATTTTTTCCGGTTCTATCCGCGCGAAGGGTGGCAATCGCTGGCGCCGGGTGCCACCGTAGCCATCAACGTCATGTCGCGTATGTTGCGGAACATCACCGATATCCCCAGGGGGTTTTACCTCGTCTCGGACAATCATCCGGCAGGGGTATCGTTACCAATGGAGGTAGTACCTTTTGCGCAGGCGGATAGTTTGGAAATAGTACTGGCTGCTCAGGTGTATGAACAGAACGTCCACATCGCTGATATACCGCTGGCACAATTGCCTCCCGTGCTGCCCACGCCGGTAAGCTATACATACACGACGGATTCCTTTACATTGACCGCTTCGGAATTGACCATATATGCCGATAGCGCTTTTGCTAATGAGGCCGCTTTCCTGCAAGACGAACTCGCCAGGGTTCTAACCCGAGCGCCACGGTTGGTAGACGATCCGCTTGTCGCGTCGATTGTGCTCCGCCGACAGGAAGGCATCCACCCTGAGGGGTACCGATTGCTGGTCGATACGGGCGGTGTGGTAATCGAGGCGACAACCCCGGCAGGTGCATTTTACGGTATCCAGTCGCTCAAAGGATTGTTACCTCCTTCGGCATGGGCAAACCAAGTGGCTGCGATTACCCTTCATGGGGTTACCATTACGGATGAACCGCGGTTTTCACACCGTGCGGTGATGTTGGACATAGCGCGTAATTTCCAGACCAAGGAGCAGGTGATGAAGATACTGGACCTCCTGGCGCTTTACAAAGTCAACGTGATGCACTTCCATTTCAGTGAAGACGAGGCATGGCGGTTGGAAATACGGGGACTCCCCGAACTGACCGAGGTCGGCGCCCGGCGTGGCCACACGCTTGACGATACGGAATGGCTCATGCCGTCGTACGGTTCGGGCCCCGATGTGGCCAACGTAACGGGGAGTGGGTTTTACACGCGCGCCGACTATATCGAGCTCCTACGATACGCCACGAAGCGCCACATCCGCGTCATCCCTGAGATCGAAACGCCAGGCCACGCCCGGGCGGCGATAAAATCGATGGATGCGCGTTATCGGGCTTTTATGGCCAAGGGCGATACCGCCGCGGCAACGCAATACCTGTTGCGCGACCTCAACGACCAGTCGGAATACCGCTCGATACAGAATTGGGACGATAACATCATCAACGTGGCATTGCCTTCTGCGTATGTATTTCTGGAGAAGGTGGTGGACGAGCTCATCGCCATGCACAAGGAAGCGGGTGCACCGTTGCAGACCATCCATTTCGGTGGCGATGAGGTGCCCGATGGCGTATGGGAAAAATCGCCCGCTGTACATCAGCTCATGGCCGCGGAGTCTGATATCGCGCATGTTGACGACCTGTGGCACTATTTTTTCGGCCGCGTTAACGATCTATTGCAATCGCGCGGGCTTTACCTCTCGGGGTGGGAAGAAATCGGTATGAAAAAGGCTGTGGTAGATGGTCGGCGCAAAATGGTGGTGGAGCCACGCTTTGCAGATGAAAATTTCCATACGGATGTATGGAATAACCTCGGTGACAATACCGACCTCGCGTACCGACTAGCGAATGCCGGCTACCGGGTGGTATTGACTAACGTGACGAACTTTTATATCGATTTGGCCTATAATAGCAGCTTTTATGAACCTGGCCAATATTGGGGTGGGTATGTAGATGTAGGAAAGCCTTTCCGGTTCGTGCCATACAACCAATACCGCGGGTTAGATACTGAAACCACCGGCGAGCAGCTCACGGGCATCGGCCGGGCTAACATCGTGGGGTTACAGGCACCGCTGTGGAGCGAGATCATCACGTCGCCCGAGCGGATGGAGTACCTGCTGCTGCCCAAGCTTTATGGGCTTGCGGAACGCGCTTGGGCAGCTGATCCCGCATGGGCTGAAAGTAAAGCAGCCGAATTATATGCGGCCGATTGGTCGAGGTTCTTAAACACGGTAGCCAAACGTGAGTTGCCCCGCGCAAGTCATTACGCCGGTGGTTTCGCCTACCGCATCCCTACGGCAGGCGTGGTTGAGCAATCGGGGAAACTCCATGCGAATGTGCAACTGCCCGGGTTTGCTATCCGGTATACCGTGGATGGCAGTGAGCCAACCGAACAAAGCACGCGTTATACTGAGCCGGTAGCCGCGACAGGCGGGGTGGCTTTCCGTGTTTTTGACGGCAATGGGCGGGGTGGGCGTACGGTTTTTTGGAGGTGACGGAAGGGTCAAATGTCTTTTTTCAATGCGTTGAAAAACTGCTTTTCCCGCTCGGCAAGTTCCATTAGCTGTTCGGATAGTTTTTCATAGACATCGCTTCCCGACTTGCGGTTTTTGTATATGCGCGAAATATCCAATGCAAAGTCGCGCCAGGCATCGCCGATGGCGGTCATCTCTTCCGATCGCCGGGCGAGTGCATCGTTATTGAGCATTCCACTAGCTTCTTGTAAAAAAGCCGCATAGATAAACCGGAAGCCGCCGCCACCGGTACCGATTTCTTCCTGCATGCGCACCAACTGGCCCAGGTAATGGTTGGTTTTTTTGATCCCGATGGTCTTTGGCCATTTGCGGATATTGCGCGCTACCCATTTCATCGCATTTACACCGATAATGGGTACCGGTGCCAGCATGTCGTTGCACGTTTGCCGGATGCCCTTTTTGATGGCCTTTTCGAGGTCGTAATGTTCCGGAAGCCGTTCCAAATAATACAAGTGCCCCTTGGGTGGTAGCGCGCCTTTAGCAAAACGTACCCGCTGGAGCTCGGCGTCAGTGAGCTTGGTGGTATAGTCCATTACCGGATCACTGATGAGGTATCCATCGGCTTCCTTGCCGTAGACCACCAGGTTGTGTGCATTGAAGTGGAACCGGTATTCGTCGGGGAAGTAGGTGAGGTTATACACGCCCACTTGCAGCCCTACGGGAATGCCCCGGGCGAGCTTCTCATCCAATACGGCCTGCGCCTTTTCGGGCGAAGAAAACCGTTGGTGTACCACCTTGATGCCCAATCGGCGCGCCAGTTTTCGGAAAATGCTTCCCGGCATAGGGCGGTAGCTGAATCCCGGGGCGAAATTGACCTTTAGGAAGGGAAGGTATACAAAAAACAAGCCGCTGCCAATGCCGAAAACCATCGGTTCAGACAAGGTGACCCCTTGGTGGTTCAATAAATTTGATATAACCCCATTTTCGCAATGGGCGGATTGGCGGTGTTCAAAAGCAATATCCATGTAGTTGTTCAATCAATCGGCGATTTCAGTTGCGCCACGGTAATGCCGAAAACATCTGCATACTTTCGGAGTGTTTTGTCTTTCAGCTTATCGAACCGATGCGGATAAAAGTGTCGCTTCACGAACCAGCGGTGTATGCCCACATAGCTGGCCAATAGGGGCAAATCCATGCGGTGGAGTTCCATATAGTAAGCGATGGGGCTGAGTGTGCCTGCCGCTACCGCTTGTTTGGTGGTGGCTATACGCTCGTCGATGAGCTCCAGCGACTCGTTAAGGGCTAAGGTCTTTACTTCCCAGCCCCTGCTGGGCACCACCGTATACCGGCCATGCTCGTCTACCGCATAGCAGAGTTCATGGACATTCTTTTTGGCCAAACTGCCATCGTCCTGTGGTACTTCGTTTTTATTCATGGTCACTCACTGCTCCTTGGTTTGCAACAGCATTTTCATCGTTGCTTGCAATGCGATTTCGCCGCCAACCGAAATCGTTCCCCGGATATTGCAAATTTTCAAAAAATCCGAGGTAAAAACAAGCTCGGTTTGTGTGTGGGTATATAATTCCTGTCCAACGAGGGGGAGCGTTGACACGTGGAGATCAAGTATCGTGCTAATCACACCGAGGTTGTTTTTTTTCTTATCCCAGAGCACTTCATCGGGCCTGATAAAGAAATAGTTGAGGAAAATGAAGCTCGTCTGTGCAAGGTTTTCGAGCATTCCCATTTCTGATAGTACTCCGTGGGCCACAAAAAGGCAGTTAGGCGTGACAGAAAATGCGGTTTCCGTTTCCACGCCTTCCACTCGTACCACACGGTCTACCAAGACCATGGGCGGTCGGTGGGGGATGAGTTCTTCGATGGCGGGGAAGGTCATGGCGCTATTCACCTTCCTTGGCTATGACGGTTCGCATTTCGCCCGTTGCAATCAGCTTGCCGTGGCATTTCACTTCGCCGCGTACGGCGGTAACCCCAAATAACTGCTGCAAGATATAGATGGTAGTGGAGAGCGTTTGGCCCGCATGGGGCAACCGATGGATTTCGAAATTCTTGATGGAACCAATATACCCCACCGGCGGCGAGAGGTTGCGCATGGAATAGTCGTATCCCTGATGCAGGGCGATGGTCTGTGCGAAATGTTCGACGACGCCTGCTTCGGCGAGCACCCCGTTGCTATCAACCAATACGTGTTGGTGGGGGATATCAAAGGAGGAAACGATGCGGTTAGTTTCGTATTCAATCAGCGTATCCACCAATACAAAAGGGGGTTGCTGCGGGATTAATTTGCATATCTGTTCTTGCGATGAGATGAGCGTCATAACATTAGGTTACTTCCAACAACGCGTAAACATAAGAAAATCTTCCGCTTTCGGGGACCGACAGCAGTATTTTTTCGCCCTTTTTGAGCGTCTTCGTATTAAAAAGCTCTTCCAGCTGGATATAGCTGGAGGCCGATCCAACGTTGCCGATTTTCTCCAGATTGATGAACCATTTCTCTTCGGGGATGTCGACACCTGCCGTTGAAAAAGCTTCGACAAGCCGGTCTTTAAAAAAATAAGACGAAATATGGGGCAGGAAGTGGTCGATTTCGCCGGCCACGAGCTGGTGCTTATCCAGTATTTCCCGAATGCTTTGCACGCCCTTGGGGATTACATATGACTCCAATAACTTGATGTCCTGTTTGATGGCAAACATCGACTGCTCCAACCACGCTTCCGGCGATGCGTCGCTCCAAGGGAGCAGCTTGCCGTTTACCTTGATGGCCCCGGCATACATGCAGGGTTCCAACTCGTGGGCGTAGGAAATACCATCCACCCAACGGATGGCAAGCGATGTCCGATGGTCGTTGGGTTGGTGGCTCAGCAGCATGGCGGCAGCCCCATCCGAGAGCATCCACCGTAGGAAGTCTTTCTCGAAGGCAATGATGGGATTTTGCTCCAGTGCCGCCAACCGTTCGGACTCGTTGTTGAATTTGTCGGCCCGGAGCCAAGAAGATACCCGTTCGGACCCCGTACACACCGCCCGCTCGGCGCTACCGGTCGCAATGGTCATGTAGGCATACTTGAGGGCGTTCATGCCAGATGTACATATGCCCGAAGCGGAGTTGAGTTCCATGGGCTTGTTTTTCCACAGTCCGTGCACCATGCTGGCATGCGAAGGCAGCAGCTGGTCTGGGGTGGAGGTACCACACGATAGCACGTCGATTGCAGACTTAGACACCGCGGATTGCTCCACCAAACGGTTTATCGCTTCTATGGTGAGCTCGGCATTGGTATGTGTGGGCTGTCCATCGGCGCCGATGGCATAATACCGCGAGGTAATCCGGTTGTTGCGCAGCACGATGGCACGTGCCCTGGAGGGCGCACCATTGATGACACCCAATACCGTTTCCATCCGGTCGTTAGCAACTGGGTCATTGGGCAGGAATGTGGTAATCGCATTGATATATACCGTTGGCATTACCGGGGCATTTTAAAATGAACAGACTTATAGTACCTCGTTTCTTTCTTAATGAAAGAAAGGAACGGCAAATGTAGTATTAAAAATAATAAACTGACGATTGGTGCGAGTACCCATATGGCGAAGAGCAGGTAATAGTTGAATGCTTTGAGCCATGGTCTTCGCGCCTTTGCCCCGGGCGAACCTTTGCTCCGGATGAGTTTGGCCCATTTGGCAAAAAGTGTATTCGCCCGTTTGTCGGTGAAAACAAGAACCGGCCTGATCATTACGGCGCCCAACTCCAATAATTCAACTTGGAGGGAACTGTAATCGTTGCGTTTCAGGTGGGCCAATATCGGTATGCCGAACTTATTGGATTCGGCGATGTCTTTGTCAGAAACCCCCGGTTTGGGGAATAGCCCCAAATAGGCATCTTTCCGCCCGGTCATCATCCAGTGCACGATGGTAATCACGCTGACATGGTTGAGGTGGCGGTCTACCCGTGCAATATTGCCCACGTGGTTTGCCCCGATAGCGTGTAATAGCCGTTTTACTTTCTCCTGTGCCATTACCCACATATTGCGGCAGTTGATTACCGTAATCACCGGTTTGCCGCGCAATAGCCGATCGGCAGCCTCGCTTTTCAGGAACGAGTTGAATGGGATCGATGGCGAAAGGTACCACACTTGGTAGCCCAGTACGACCAGGTCGTAATCTTGCTGAAGAATAGCGTCATCAACGGGCGCTAGTTCGCAGGGGAGTTGCAGGAACGACTCGGGGAAGGCGTCGAAGAACGTGTGCCCGTCCCACGGGAAGGGATAGTCCACCGCGGGTGTTATCCGATGATACGTCAATTCCACTCCCGGATCAGCCGCGAGCGGCGAAAGCAGGCGATCCAATATTTCCCGCTGTTGCCCCGTTTGGGTATAGTATATGACTAAAACACGCTTCATGTCTTCCAAAAATCATAGTAATTAAACCACTGTAGCGGGTATTTCGTTAATATATGCGCTATACTCTGTACGTAGGCTTGGAGCAATGACTGGGCATCACGGTGGTTGAACGTAGCAGTACGTGCATACAGGTGGTAATGCCTGCGGCGTTCGCGCATCACATAGACAAAAAGCACCGGCGTGCTCAATCGGGAGCTGATGAGGAACGGTCCCGCGGGGAAATGTGCTTCTTTTCCCAGGAAATCGGCTGTCATCGTTTTGCTTCCTTCCACGAAGCGGTCGCCCGTGAAGCAGATCATCCCTTTCTCATCGATGACCCGGTTGATCTCGAACACGTGCGATAGGTCGTCGTTCACAACGATAAATTCCGTCTTGGGTTTAGCCATGATATTGGCTAGGTACGACTTGATGGCCCGCCGCTCTTCATCGGTGGTGACCAGGTGTATCTTTTTGTCAAATTCGCCCATGAAGTACTGGGATACCTCGAAATTGCCCACATGGGCACTGATGAGGATGCCAGCACTATTATCTTTGGCCAGTTGCCGGATCTGGTCTATCCCATCGAACTCATATGTGTATTTATGCTCCAACCCGGCTGTGATGGCAATTTTGTCGATGATGGTTTGCCCGAAAACGAAGTAATTGCGGTAGGTGTTGATGGCGCTGCGAAAGAATGCCTGTTTGCGATGGTGGCGGAAATAACGGTATATGGCCCCCGTTTGGCGTGGCGAACTGAAAAAGTAGTAAAGCGAAACGAAAATCAGCAGGAAATAGGCAACGGATATTCCCGCGTGCTTAATCAGGAAAATAAATATTTTGTATCCGGAAACGGTACCCCTCGATTTTCCTTCCCATTCAGCCATTGGATGTGATTAGGCAATCGCATGTATCTTGCTGCCGATTAAGTCGTATAGGTTATCGAATGTATTTACGTTGGTAAAATCCTTGCTTTCCAGCTTGATGCCGAAATTGGATTCGATAAGGACAACCAAATCCACATAGTCCAAGCTGTCCAAATCCAATGATTCTTTCAAATCCGCATCGGGTTGGATGACGTCGGACTGCACCTCGAACTCCTCTATCAAAAACCTATTGGTAATATCAATAATCTCTTCCCTGCTCATGGATGCTGCGCTATTACAGTTTTTTTACAATCAATGCGGAGTTCGTTCCACCGAATCCAAAAGAATTTGACAAAAATACATTAAAATTTTGGTTTATGGTATTTTTTACCAAACTCAGACCGCGGGCAGTTTCGTCTATCTCATCGAGGTTGATGTTGGGGGCAATGAACCCGTGCTGTGCCATGATGAGCGAATAAACGACTTCGCTGGTCCCAGCCATCCAGCATTCATGGCCGGTCATCGACTTGGTGGAACTGACCATCGGGTCCGAGCCGAACAACTGGGTCAATGCCCGTGCTTCGTTGGCATCGCCCATGGGGGTGGAAGTGGCGTGGGCATTGATATACTCGATGTCGGCCGGTGAGAGGCCCGCTTGCCGCAGCGCCATTTCCATGGCTTCAATAGGTCCCGCCACATTGGGGGTAGAAATATGGTCGCCATTGGAGGAAAAACCGTAGCTCAGTACTTCGGCCAGGATGGGTGCACCCCGCTTTACGGCCGTTTCATAATCTTCCAAGATGATAGTGGCCGCGCCGCCGCCGGGTACCAAGCCGTTTCGATCTTTGTCAAACGGGCGCGATGCTTTGGTTGGTTCGTCCTCACGATCCGAAAATACACCCAGGCCATCGAAGCTTGCCATGGCATATTTGTTGGTTTCCTGTGCGCCACCGCAAATCACGCAGTCTTGTAATCCTTGTTTGATGAATAGGTAGGCCAAACCAATGGCATGCGAACCGCTTGCACAGGCAGCGCTGATGGTCATGTTGACGCCACGAATGCGGAAGATAGTCGATAGGTTCATGGTTACCGATGAGTTCATCGATTTGAAAATAGCCCCCGACCCTACCAACGTGGTGTCTTTTTTCTGGCGCACAATATCAATGGATTCCATCACCGCCTGGGATACGCTGTCGTTGCCATATACCAGTCCCACCACCCGGTTATCGAAAAAGCCTTCATCTATTCCGGCGTTCCGCAGTGCTTCCTGCGTGGCCACATAGGCGTACTCGCTTTCTTCGCCCATGCTGATGCGCTGCCTGCGTGATAAGGCTTTGGTGAGGTCGGGTCGCGCTACCGAACCCATCAGTGCCGATCGGTAACCGAAGTCCTTGCGGTCTTGTGAAAACACAATGCCCGAACGGCCATGGTATAAGGAGTCCCGCACTTCGGTGAGGTTTTCCCCCAACGAGGAGTAAATGCCCATTCCGGTAATGACCACACGTTTCATTTTTTTTGCCGTTTGCTCTTTGCTTTTTTGCCCCTCACAGTCCTTATTCTTCAGTCCTTGCCCAAGGCTATGAGTAGATTCCGCCATTGATGTTAATCACTTCCCCCGTGATGTACGACGCTTTCTTCGAAGCGAGGAAACAGACCAAATCGGCTACTTCCTCCGCTTTCCCGAAGCGGTTCAGCGGGATTAATTTTTTCAATTCGTCGGCATTCAATGTGCTGGTCATATCGGTTTCGACAAAGCCGGGTGCCACCACATTTACAGTCACCTTTCGTTTGGCCACCTCCTGTGCCAACGCCTTCGTGGCCCCGATAAGGCCGGCCTTTGCCGCGGAGTAATTGGTTTGTCCGGGTGTGCCCTTTACGCCCGATACGGAGGCCACATTAATGATGCGTCCGTATCGGTGCCGTAGCAGGTCTTCGATGAGGGGCTTGGTTACGTTGTAAAAGCCGTTCAAGCTCGTTTGGAGCACGGCATCCCAATCATCGTTTTCCATCCACATGAATAGCCCATCGCGCGTTATCCCTGCATTGTTCACAATTACCTCAATCCGGTCGTCAGGGTGTTCGGCTTTCCACCTGGTCAGTTGTTCGTGGGTTTCCGCGCGATTGCCTACATCAAACCGCAGCAATTCCGCTTCGCCTCCGTTTGCAGCGATCAGGCTGCGGGTTTCCGTTGCTGCTTCGCTATTCGACTGGTAGTTGATGAGGATCGGATAGCCCAGTTCGCGGGCCAGCGCCACACACACAGCCCGGCCAATGCCCCGCGATCCTCCGGTCACCAATGCATATCGCTTACCTTCCATCAATCGTTTGCTTTTACGTGGTCTTTTATCGCCGCAAGATAGGGCGAGAGTACCATATCCTCTTTAAAGATAGGGACAATTGACCGGATGTCTGTATAAATTTTCTTACTTTTTGACGAAAGGCGTTCCGCACAGCCGAGCGACTCTATCGCTTGTACCAATGTGAGCAGTTGGATTGCCAGCACTTCGTATGCATTGTCAATGACCCGTTTGGTAAGCCATGCCGAGTTGGTGCCCATACTCACGATGTCTTGGTTGTCTTTGTTGTTGGGGATGCTATGGGTATAAATGGGGGTGGCCAGCGTCTGGTTTTCGGCTGTCGTGGATGTCGCCGTGAATTGGGCGCCCTGCATCCCGAAATTAAGCCCCAATTTACCCAGGTTCACAAAAGAAGGCAATATGCCGTTCAACGAGGAGTTGAGCAGGTAATTAAGCTGCCGTTCCATCAGCATGGTCAGCTTCGCGATGGCAATCCGGAGCGTGTCCATTTCAAAAGCGATGTAATCGCCGTGGAAATTGCCGCCATGGTATACGCTTGCTGACGCCACATCGATGATGGGGTTGTCATTGGCTGAGTTAACCTCTTGGATCAACGTGATGGTGCTGTGCTGTATGGCATCCCAGATGGGCCCCAAAATCTGCGGTACACACCGGATAGAATAATACTCCTGGAGTTTATCTTTGAATATCGTTTCTTCTACTTTGCGGTTGTACAGGTGTTCGTGGCGTTTTCTGATGAGTTTGCTGTCCGCAACGATTTCCCGCATGCGCGCTGCAACCTGGCGTTGTCCATCATGCTTTTTCGCTGCATTGAGGGTTTCGGAAAGGTGGTCGTCGTAGGCGCTTACCAGCTCATTCATCAGTGCGGAGCATGCGACGGACCAGTCCAGCAGCCGCTTGCCATAGATTACGTTGACGATGCCTATGCCGGTCATTGCCGACGTGCCATTGAGGAGGGCGAGGCCCTCACGGATGTATACCTGCATAGGTCGCAGACGCTCATTGGCAAAGGCTTGGGCTGCAGGCACCTGAGCCCCCCGGTAGATTACGTTGCCTTCGCCTATCATGTTGAGTGCCAAATGCGCCAGCTGTACCAAGTCGCCACTGGCACCCACGCCACCATGCTGGAAAATCACCGGTAGGATGTTGCGGTTCAGCATTTCCTTCATCAATTCCACCACATTGGGGTGAACACCCGAGAAACCCAACGAGAGGGTATGCAGTCGGGCCAGCAGGATGGATTTGGCGTATAGCGGATCCATGACATCGCCCATGCCCGCAGCGTGGCTTCGTATCAGGTTGTATTGCAGTTGTATTTGGTCGGTATCTGCAATACGGTACTGGGCCATGGGCCCAAAGCCGGTGTTTACCCCGTAAATGATTTTATCTTTGGCAAACTCCCGTAGGAAATCGTGGCTTTGGTGTACTTTGTCCGATATTCCGTCGGACAGCTTGATTTTTTCTTCATCAAAAAGTACCGCGCGAAAATCGGCCAACGCAATCGGGTTCGTTAGTTCTATCATCTAGTCGGAAATGCGTACTATTAAAGCGGTTGCAAACTTAGATAAACTTGCTTTTATATGCAAGTTTGTCTAAGTTTGGGCCATCCATACACCAATTTATTAGTATGACTTCAGAATACGTTGATGTCTTAGTGATCGGAGCGGGGCCATCGGGTGCCGTAGCGGCCTCAATCTTACATAAACAAGGGGTCAAATTAAAGGTCATCGAGCGGGAACATTTCCCCCGATTCGTGATCGGGGAGAGTTTAATTCCCCGTTGTATGGATCATTTCGATGAAGCAGGGTTTGTGGAGGCCGTGGAAGCCAAGGGGTTTGAACGGAAATACGGCGCCCGTTTCTTGCGGGGTGACGATGTGTGCTGGTTTGATTTCAGCCAGAAGTTTTCCGAAGGGTGGGACTGGACCTGGCAGCTTCCGCGGGCCGAGTTTGATAAAACCCTCACGGATGTATTGGAAAGCCGTGGTGTGGATATCGCTTTTGGCACCACGGTTGAAAATGTAGTTTTCCACGGCACTGATTCGATGACAACCGTTCGGTACGAAAGCGGGGAGCAGCACGAAATCCATGCACGCTTCCTGATCGATTGCAGCGGGTACGGCCGGGTGTTACCCCGGTTGTTC
Organism: Parapedobacter sp. 2B3; assembly: GCF_041925275.1. Taxonomy (NCBI): domain Bacteria; kingdom Pseudomonadati; phylum Bacteroidota; class Sphingobacteriia; order Sphingobacteriales; family Sphingobacteriaceae; genus Parapedobacter; species Parapedobacter sp. 2B3. The sequence goes on from NZ_JBHEUZ010000012.1 coordinate 93,181, forward strand.
GACTTGGATGAACCTTCTAAATTTCCGCCCATGGCAGCTACGTTTGTGCACGTAGAAGATACCCGACGCCCGTCAGGTGACGAGGGCACGTTGATCACCTTCGATGTACTGGAACAAAAAGTATGGTTTTGGGTCATCCCTTTTTCAAATGGGCGGTCGTCGCTGGGCTTGGTTTGTCCAAAAGAACATTTGGAGGCTATCCAGCAGGCAAATCCCACAGAAACGTTCAAGTATATCATCAACCAGTCCGATTACTATCGGCAGCGGTTCGAGGGCATCGATTTCCTTTTCGAGCCCAAACAGATTATTGCCTATACCAAAGCGTCGAAGAAACTGTACGGTGATGGCTTTGCCATCACGGGCAACAGTGCCGAGTTTTTAGATCCTGTTTTTTCGTCTGGTGTATGCTTTGCCACGGAATCGGGCGCATTATCGGCCAAGTTGGCAATCAGGCAACTGCGGGGTGAGGTGATCGATTGGCAGCAGGAATACGAAGAGCACATGCTTTGGGGAGTGAGCGTATTCCGTTCGTACATCCGGGATTGGTATTCGGGCGATCTCCAGAAATTTTTCTTCCACAAGGAAGTCAACGAAGACGTGCGCCGTAAGGTGTGTTCGGTGTTGGCCGGCTATGTGTGGGATAAGGATAATCCGTTTGTCAAGAAGCACGACCGCGCGGTGAGAGCCGTGACCCATATGTTGCCATAAATTAGTGAACCATCTCACATGCTCACAAGTATATGAGAAGTCTCCTACATTCGTTATGTTTTCTAGCGCTATGTAACGCATCCTGTGTAGGCGTTAAGCGGCTTCCTCCCATTGCCAACTACAACCACCGCATTGGCGAGCGCGTGGAGGTATCGCCCGGTAGTTACACCTTGCCGAATGGCCTCCTACGCAAAAATCCGCAGGGCCTGTGGGAGCTTTATGTAGCTGGCGATCCGCTGGAACGTGGTCTGGCCAATGGCATCCTCACCGAAGAGCTGCTCCACCGGCAGGAGACCGCGTTCATTTCACGGGTACAGGAGCTGGTGCCATCGCCGTTCCGCCAATGGATGTTGCGACGGTTCCTCGACCGATTCAACCGGCACCTCACCGACCACATACCTACCGCGTATCAGACCGAAATATACGGCCTTTCGCGTTCAGCTTCCGATACATTTAATTTCATCGCGTCGTCCTACCCGCGTCTCCTATACTTCCATGCCGCCCACGATATTGGCCACGCGCTGCAAGACCTTGCCCTGGTGGGGTGCACGTCGTTTGCCGCTTGGGGCAGCCACACCGCAGATGGGAAGCTGCTGATTGGCCGCAACTTCGATTTTTACGCCGGCGATGCCTTTTCGGAAGAGAAAGTCATTGCGTTCATCAACCCCGACCGCGGGTATAAGCATGCGATGGTCACCTGGCCGGGGATGATCGGTGCCGTATCGGGAATGAACGAACACGGGCTTACGGTAACCATCAATGCGGGTAAATCGGCCATTCCCCACGAGGCCAAAACCCCCATTTCACTGCTTACGCGTGAAATCCTGCAATATGCCCGCCATATCGATGACGCCATCCACATTGCCCGCCAGCGGGAGGTCTTCGTATCCGAATCGATCATGGTGGGCAGCGCTGCCGATGGGAAAGCGGTGCTCATCGAAGTGTCGCCGCATAAGATAGGGGTCTATGAAGTGCCCAATACCGGCGAGGTGCTGGTATGCGCCAACCATTTCCAAAGCGAACCGTACTACTCGGACAGACGCAACCTGCGGCAGCTCGAAGAAAGCCATTCGAAATACCGCTTCGACCGGATGAATGAACTGATTGCCCAAACGCCGCAGCTCACGCCGGCCGATGCGGCCGCGATGTTGCGCAACAAGGAGGGGATAGGCGGTGTGGACCTGGGCTATGGCAACGAAAAAGCCATCAACTTGCTCCACGCCCACCATGCGGTCATCTTCCAGCCCGAAGACCGGCGCATGTGGGTGGCTGCCGCCCCCTACCAGCTTGGCGAGTTCGTGGCCTATGATCTGGATGAAGTGTTCGAGCGGCTGGCCACGTTGGATACGGGAGTGCACCTGGCTGCCGATTCGCTGAACATCCCCGCCGACCCGTTCGCTTCATCGCCCGATTTCCGGCAATATGAAGAATTTCGGGTGCAGATGCGTAAATTGGAGGCCGCTATTGCAACGGACACCCGGCTGTCTGACGCTGAGCTACTTGATTTCCAGCAGCTCAACCCAATGTTTTGGAAAACCGACTTCCTCATCGGCGAATACTACCGGGGCCAGCGTCGCTATGCAGATGCTCTGCGGCATTACCAGTTGGCAGCAAGTAGGGTGGTAACGACGAAGGCCGACAGCGCGCTGATACAAAAGCGAATTAAAAAGTGTAAATGACCTCACAAACTCACAGGCTCACAAACTCACAAGTTCACAAGTTCACAAAATGACCATACCATCCATTGAACAGGCCCCGCGCGAAACCATCAACCGGTTTCAGGAAGAAAAGCTACAGCGGCTTCTGGCGTACCTCCAAGCCAACTCTGCCTATTACCAACAGGTGTTCCATACGCATGGTATTGATATATATGGCATTCGCACATTGGATGACCTTGCCTCCCTGCCCTTTACGACGAAAGAACACCTGCAGCAGGAAAATACGGCGTTCCGTTGTGTGGCCACGTCGCGCACGGCGGATTACGTCACCACCTCGGGCACGTCGGGCGACCCGGTTTTGTTGGCCCTTACCGACGGCGACCTTGAACGGCTTGCATACAACGAGTCATTGTCCTACCAGTGCATGGGATTGGATGCGGGGCACACCGTGCAACTCACCACCACCCTCGACCGCCGTTTTATGGCCGGCTTGGCCTATTTCCTGGGCGCCCGCAGGGCTGGCATCGGTGTGGTGCGGGTTGGCTCCGGCGTGCCGGAGCTGCAGTGGGGAACTATTGAACGGGTACAGCCCGATGCACTGGTATGCGTACCGTCGTTCTTGCTCAAGATGATCGAGTTTGCCGAAGCCAATGGCATTGACTACCGCCAGAGCAGTGTAAAAAAGGCACTCTGCATTGGCGAACCTATCCGCAACCCAGATTTCTCGCTCAACGCATTGGCTAGCCGGATACGTAGCAAGTGGGGTATACAACTTTTTTCTACCTATGCTTCTACAGAGATGGCCACTGCTTTTACGGAATGCATGTATGGTGTGGGCGGGCATCATCACCCCGAACTGATTATTACCGAGTTTGTGGATGAAAATGGGCATCCTGTGCCCGACGGTGAGGCCGGTGAGTTGGTTGTCACCACGTTGGGAGTGGAAGGGATGCCCTTGCTGCGTTTCAAAACCGGAGACATCATGCAACCGCATTATACCCCCTGTGCATGCGGGCGAACCACCCTGCGGCTGGGCCCCGTCATTGGCCGAAAAAACCAGATGGTTAAATACAAAGGGACCACGCTGTATCCGCCAGCGTTGTTTGATTTACTGAACGACGTTGAAGAGATTGTGAATTATGTGATCGAAATCGCTTCTGACGAGTTCGGTGAAGATGAGATTACGGTCAAGGTGGGAACAAATGCCATGTCTGACGAACTGCTGTTGAAAATCAAGGACCGGTTCCGGGCCAAACTCCGGGTGAGCCCCAAGATTGTTTTCGCCTCCATCGAGGAAATTAATAAGATAAAGTTTCCTGAGAACGCCCGGAAGAGCGTCACACTACTCGATCGGCGCAGGCCGCGTTAAACTTCTGTTCCGAGGTTTGCCAAGTCAGCTATAAATTGGGTGCTGATTGCATCGGGCGTAGCCCATGAGGTTACCAGGCGTATGGCTGCATGGTCCTCGTCAATTTGGTGCCACGTATGGAACAGGTATTTTTCGGAGAGTCCGTCAATGATCCGTTTGGGCAGTATGGGGAAAAGCTGATTGGTACACGGAGGAACCAGAAATGAATAGCCCAGTTGCTCGATACCCCGTGCCATGGTTTGCGCCGTTGCGTTGGCATGGCTAGCCAATTTGAAAATCAGATTGTCACGGAATAGTTCGCGGAATTGCAAGCCCAGTGTACGGCCTTTGGCCAATAACGCACCCCGCTGTTTGAGGTGGTAGCCAAATCCGGTTTGCAGGTCGGGGTGTACGATTACCAGCGCTTCGCCGAATAATCCGCCGTTTTTCGTACCACCGATATAAAATGCGTCTGTCAATGCCGCGATATCCGCTAGGGTAAGGTCGTTGCAGGGGGCGGTCAACGCTGCTGGCAGCCTGGCGCCATCGAGAAAGAGGTACCACCCCTGCGCACGGCAAAAGACGGATAGCGAGGAGAGTGTTGCTTTGTTATACACAGTGCCCAATTCCGTGGTATTCGAAATGTACACCATTCCCGGTTGGGTGCTATTGGCATTGCCCAGTTGGGCGATAAGCGGTTCCAGTTGATCAACGGTTACCAGTCCGTCCTCGGTGTCTATGATTTCCACTCGATGTCCTGTTGCCTCAATGGCACCCGCTTCGTGTCCATTGATATGGCCTGTTTGCGCGGAGATGACCGATTGGTAGGGTTTCAGCGCAGCTGCAGTAACAACTAGATTGGCCTGTGTGCCGCCCGATACGAAATGGATGTCGGCATTGTGCGCCGGCATCAGCTTGGCGATGGCGGCTCTCGCCTCGAGGGTGTAGTCGTCGTTTCCGTAGCCGATTTGCTGGGTGAGCGCATTTTCCTCCAATGCGCGCAAGATATTGGAGTGGCAGCCTTCGCTGTAGTCGTCTCTGAAAAAATAGGTGTATGCACTCATATCTTGTTGTTAACTTAGTTCACATTCTCTGGCATTCCTAAATTTTCCTGCAATTTGCTAATCACTTCCCTTTCAAGCACAAGGGCCAACTCATGTCTTTGTTTATGTGAGACGGAGTCTTTTGTTTGCAGCCTATATTGATCACCGGTAAGTACACCGATAAGCATTAACAACGTAGGTTTGCGATCCCAATTATCTGTACTTCCGGAGAATTTGGTCCAATAGATTATTTTTTCGTTTTCGTAAGGGAGATAAAAGTAAAAATTAATACTATCGGAGTCCAATCTTTCAACTTTAACATATTGTTTGTACCTCAACAATGAATCGGGAAGCCTGACATTTTGGTGGTTATCAAAATAATTCAAAATAGATTTCCGTAGTTCATCTTTTGAACAATTGAATTCATATTGTTTCATCCGACCATGTGTACCTGCGGTTGAAATAAAGATGAACAACGAAGATACCACTACTGGGATACGGATAAGACGCTTTGTTGAAATATAGCTGTATTTTGCGTGGTGGAATAATATCGGGATAACGGAAAGGGCAATTAAGTCCGTCAAGTCAACTACTCTCGAAATCTGAAATCGAGCATTTTTATTCCAGCCTGCTATAAAGCCTGATGCATGAGGTGATTTCCACCATACGAATCCTAATGCCACAACTGAAAACAGAGAAAATATCAGCGTCCTATTTTTTGTGAAAGTTGTAATGACAATGCAGAGACAGGCTATTCCAGCAAAATCACTAAGTTTTCCCGTGACGATGCCAGGGTAGCTGTATTTAAAATATTGATCGTTTAAGAAAAGGAGTAAAATTAAAACAAGGTATATTAACTTTGGTCCGTAGTTTCTCATTAAAATATCAGCCTCAACTTAGAATGGTCCTGCTTCCGAGGTTATTTTTGTTGATTCCGCCCATTCCCTTTATCGTTTTGTTGGTTATGTCAGATTTTACCTGACGTAGTCTACACTTTTATCCGATCATCACTATCAAAATCCCTTGTATTAGGCCAGATTGCACTGGTCAGATATAAAGGTAGGTGGTTACACATTAATTTCCAAATATTTGGTTAATTGATCAGCGCACTCATCAGCAGCCTGTTTGCTGCCCGCAAAGTGTCCGACCGGGTTCAGCATACACCGGCACGGGTTCATGTTGCACAGACATGAGTTGATGTTGCGCCGCCATGGGTTCATGCTGCATCAGATTGGATTCGTCCAGACGTGCGCTGAAACCATTGTTGTATATCAATAGGCTAAAACAACCCCATTTGCCCGTTGTCATCCACACGGATGTCATCGGGGTTGGTGATTTCGAGGTCGATCTTCGGCCGCGGACTGGGTACCTCGGCTTGTTTTTCCTCGGTTTCGGTAGTTTTTTCACTGGTCTCGGTCGGTTTACCTCCGGTTTCGGGGCGTTCCGATCTTGTTTCGGGAACGGCTGGCGTCTCCGGCACGATTTCGGGTGTTTCCGATGCCTCCGCTTCGGCCGTGAGCAGCGTCACCTTTGCCACTTCATGGGGGCTCAGGCGGTTGCCCTGCGCTTTCATGCCTTTCACGTCGACAATGTCGGCCAAGTGTTGCGCAACGGTTTCCGCCGTGCGGCTCTTGCCCTTCAGGATATCCACCTGTACAACGGGAGCCGCTGCGTTTGTGATGAGCACGAATTTGGAGCCCGGCTCGTCGTTGATGATCGAAGTGCGCTTGCCGATGGGGAGGTCATCGAACAGGAATCGCTTTACGTAGTATACGCCCGATTTACCGTCGCGGTGCACCACACTGTATACCTGCTGCGGGTTGTACTGTTCGATGCGTAGCAGCTTGTCGTCAAAATGGTTGCTCAGGTCGAAGCTGGTCAGCTCATAGGTGCCGTCGGCCATCACCGTAAGGATTTTGTCGTCGCCATCGAATTCGCCAAGGAGCTTGCCGCGGCCATCGGCATTGAGCCGCTTAAGCACCTCGTCAAACCATACCTTGCGCCCCGATAAGGTGGATACGCCCTTGCTTTTCAGCGTGATTTTCTTGATGGGGTATTTCGTCACGATGTTTCCCTGCGAACTGCGGCCCTTGATCGCGACTTCGGCGAAATCTACGTCGAACTGAAGTTTACGGAGCTTGGACTGCGGTTTGAGCTGTACGCCGATCACTTCGGCCTCGCCATTTGGGTTGGCGGTGAAATATTGCAGCCGTGATCCCTTTTCGCCCTTGGTGAGGTCATATTCCTTATCGCGCGTGACGCCCACTACCGAAAAACGCTTCACATAAGACGTGCCTGACTTCCCATCGCGGTAGATCAGGTTGTACACGGTGCGGTCGTCGCCTTTTTTGAACACCGCCACGTGGATGACGTCTTTGCCCACAAATACCTTGTCCTGCACTTTGGTGACCAGGCATTTGCCATCGCTGCGGAACACGATGATGTCGTCCAGATCCGAGCAGTCGCCCACGTACTCGTCTTTTCGTAGGCCAGTGCCGACGAACCCATCCGCACGATTCACGTACAGCTTTACGTTGGCAAGCGCCACCTGGGCGGCCTCTACCCGGTCGAATGCGCGAAGCTCGGTTTTCCGTTCGCGGCCTTTGCCATACTGTTTTTTGAGACGCTCGAACCATGCAATGGCATAATCCGTGAGATGACGGAGATGGTGGCGCACCTTTTTGATTTCCTCTTCCAATGCCGCAAGCTGCTCATCTGCCTTCTTCACATCGAAGCGGGTGATGCTGCTCATGGGCTTATCGATAAGTTTCCGGTAATCTTCCGGTAGTATTTCGCGGTAGAACTGGTCAAAAAATGGGGTGAAGAGCTGCGTGAGCACTTGCACCACGGTATCAAAGTCGCCCGAGTTCTCATAGTCGGGATGCTTGTACATCCCTTCCTGGATGAAAATCTTGAGCAGGCTGCTGAAGAATATCTTCTCCTGCAGCTCTTTGAGGCGGATTTCGAGTTCCTGCTTGAGGAGGCCCTTGGTCTGCTTGGTATTGGCGATGAGCACATCGTTCACACTCATGAAGTGCGGCTTATCTCCCTTGATGACACACGTATTGGGCGATATGGACACTTCGCAGGAAGTGAATGCGTAGAGCGCATCGATGGTCATATCGGGCGAGATGCCCGGCGCGAGGTGGACCATGATTTCCACATGTTGTGCCGTGTTATCCTCGATTTTCTTGATTTTGATTTTGCCTTTGTCGTTGGCGGCGACGATGCTTTCAATCAAGCCACCCGTGGTCGTGCCGTAGGGAATCTCGGTGATGGCCAGCGTCTTTTTGTCGCGCTCTTCGATTTTCGCGCGCACGCGGATTTTGCCACCGCGCTGGCCTTCGTTGTAAGCCGAGCAATCGGCCAGGCCGCCTGTCGGGAAGTCGGGTAGCAGGTTGGGCCTGCCGCCCCGCAGCACGTCGATCGAGGCGTCGATGAGCTCGATGAAGTTGTGCGGCATGATCTTGGTGGCCAGCCCCACGGCGATACCTTCGGCCCCTTGGGCCAGTAGTAACGGGAATTTGACGGGCAGTGTAACAGGTTCGCGGTTACGGCCATCGTAGCTGAGCTGCCACTCCGTGGTATCTGGATTGAAGACTACGTCGTTCGCGAATTTGGAGAGACGTCCTTCGATGTAGCGCGGCGCGGCGGCAGAGTCGCCCGTGATGGGATCGCCCCAGTTTCCCTGGCGGTCGATGAGCAGGTCTTTTTGCCCGATTTGTACCATGGCATCCCCGATGGAAGCATCGCCGTGGGGGTGGTATTTCATGGTATTGCCGATCACATTGGCCGCTTTATTGAACCGCCCGTCGTCCATCTCCTTCAGCGAGTGCAGGATGCGTCGCTGTACGGGCTTGAAGCCGTCGTTGATGTGCGGCACAGCCCTGTCGAGGATAACGTATGATGCATAGTCCAGGAACCAGTTTTCATATAGCCCCGATAAGGGGATGGTTTGGCTGCCGCCCGGTTGCTGGTCTACTGCTTCATTATCCCCGCCTTCGTTGGGGATGGGGTTCGTTTCGTCGCTCATGAAATCGTTTCGCTGTTATCTCCTTAATCGCGAACCAAACTTAGTCAAAGTTGGTTTTTTTCGCAAATTTCATTTTTTTCGGCACGCTACCGTCCGTTCAATTACCAAAGCAAATTGTTTGTATACTTCGGAAAATTTCCGTCTCTCGAAACAATAGTGAGGTCTTCGGTTAAGGCTTGGGCGATAATTACACGATCGAAAGGGTCTCGATGGTGATACTCCAGGGTAATGAGCCTTTGCAAATGTTCGAAACCTATGGGCAGAAGGTCAATTTCATTGCTTTCTAAAAAATCTGTCATCTGACTGAAATCGGAACGCAATTTTAAGTTTCCTAAACTGGACTTAATGACAATCTCCCAAATACTGGCTATGCTAATAAAACAATTATTTTGTATATCTTCGATAGCTTGTCGGCAGGATTTTGGCAAGGTTTTGTCTCCCTCCATGAACCAAATAAAAGCATGTGTGTCTAGAAGGAGGTTCATTTACATGTATTCCTTAAAGTCATCCAATGGGTTATCAAAGTCTTCCGTCATTTTGAAATAACCCTTTGCATAACCGAACTGTCGCTTTTTTACTGTGGTTTTTTTTTGCTTTTTGTATTTCAAAAAGGCAACAAAATCTGAAACTTCCTGTCTAAGATTGGCAGGTAAGGAACTGATTTCTGTCAATAATTGAACATCGGTCATATCACCTTTCTTTTTTTACTTTACGCAATAATACATAATTTCTCGGGTATTTCAAAGCAGCACACCCCGCCCAGCGCTTTTCCGGTATACCGCCAGTGGTGACGCTTCTAGCACCGGTACGTATCCTTGGGCACGCAGGAGCGCGGGCACGTCAGCCGCCACATCTTCCAGCACCACCCACGCCGGGAGCTGCGCCCCATCCCAATCGAGGGCGGTGGTTTGCATGGATACGATAAGCACATCATACCCGTTTGGCGCGGGTACGCCGGCAACGAATCGGAGCGGGTACCGGTTTACGGTAAACGTGTTTTGGGCCGCGGCAACCCGATCGGCGCGGGAATCCCAGCCCGTAACGTGCCGCAGGGCGCTATCGTACACCAACAGGAAATCCAATACGCCGTATCCGCAGCCCAAGTGCAGGAAATTGCCTTTGAGCGGCAGCAGCCGCAGCAGCTGGTGGTAGTCTTCTTTGCGTTGGCGGAAGACCGCCTTGACTTCCAGCTGGATAGCTTTCGGCTTGTACACGAAGTTGAGAAGCAATTTTTTACGGAAATAATCCGCGGGCTCCCGCTCGTTTCGCAGCATGCGGAATTCCCGCCTGAAGTAGGCGGATATTTTCTTGGTGCGCTCGGCATAGCTGGTGCCGAAGGTTGGATCATGGGGTGTAATGCGCGGCAGGAATTTCATAGTAATGGGTCCTGGCTTAAGCATATTGTCATTTTTTGGCAATGCATGCACGTTGCCGTGGACCAGTACGGGTTGGATGTCAACCTGCAATTGCTCAGCAAGGTAAAAAGCCCCTTTATGGAAACGCTGGATGGCTGTGGTGCGCGACCGCGTACCCTCAGGAAAGACGATAACCGAATAACCCTGGTTGATCTTTGTGCGCAGCTTCTCGAGGTCCTCGGGCCGGTTGCCCGATGCGGGGTGGGCGCCCACCAGCCGCATGGCGCGGCCGAAGAACGGCGAATTCAGCTGGCGGTCGTTCATCATGAACACCTGCATGGGGTGCAGCAGGCCCATGGTGGGCGTATCCAGGATGGAGGTGTGGTTGGCGATGATGATGGCGGGCCGCTCGTATGCGTCCGCATTGCGTCCGACAACTTCCATGCGGATGCCGGGCGTACGGTACATGAGGTTGTGGAAGAACAACTGCAATACCCGGTGGAACGCCCTGAATTTTTTCTTCTTGCTGATGGGAACGACGGGGATAAGCAATCGCCCCACGATGCTGACGGCCATGCCCCCCAGGAAGAAGTAGCCGAAAGTGAAACAAGTGAGGATAAAGTTGACCAACCGCCAGGGCGTGTTGCCTTTCGCCTGTGGCCCGCTGATGAACAGGCGGAAGAGCCACGGCTGTATGGAGAACGACATGAGCACCACCACCAGCAGCCCGATAAGCGGTATGATGGAAATGGAGCGGATGGCGGGGTGTTTGGCGAAGACGAGGATGCCGAAGCAGAGCATGGTGGCCAGGGCAGACATCACCACGCCCGATTTGTAGGCGGGCATATCGGCACGGCCATAAGTGTATTGCTCCAACAGGCCTTTGGTAACGAAGATGGAATAATCGACCCCCAGCCCGAAAATCAGCGTGGTGATGATGATGTTGAACGCATTGAAATCGACACCGAACAGGCCCATGAGGCCCAGCGTAACCAGCCACCCGAGGAAGATGGGGATGTTGGTGACCAGCGTAAGCTCCAAGCTGCCGAAGAAGAGGAAGAGGATGACGAACACGGCAATGGAGGCAATGAAAAAGAGCGTGTTGAAGTCGGCCTCGAGGTTGCTTAGCAGTGTTTCCTGCACCTGCTTGCGGTCGATGGCGAGTATGCCCCTGTCGTTGTCTGTAAATGCTTGCACGAGCTGGGATGCCTGCCCCTCGGCGGCCTTGACCACGGTGGTCACCGTGGTGAGCGCTGCGCCGTGGCCCATAAACTCGGCAAGGAAGAGGGTATCGAGCAGCTGCCGATCGGCATCATCCAGCGGCGTGAAGGGCTGCGCGAGCGCCTCGAAAAAGGGTTGGTATAGTTGGTCGTTGAAGCCCGCGCGGATACCCTCGCTGCGGAGCTGCTCCATGAGGCGCTCTTTCTTGTCGGCCGACCAGAACCGGTTCCACCGGTCGATCTTTGCCTGCTGCTGGGCAGGGGCGGCCGCGATGGCGCCCACCGACTGGAAGCCGACGATGGTGCCTTCGGCTTCCAGCTGCTCCAGTTGCTGGAACAGGTCGGCGTTCCGCGCCAGGGCCTCCTCGGCGGTGTTGCCGTAGGCCACGAGGTAGACCGACTTGGCCGCGTACTGCGTGAGCGAATCGAGCCGCCGCTCGGCCTGCTGGAGGGGCTTGGGCTGGTAGTTCAGCGCGGCGAGGTCGTCATTGAAGCCTACCCGCTGGAAGGTGAAGAGGCTTAAGAGGGTAAGCAGCGCACCGATGCCGAGCACCCACTTGTTGCGGCTGAAGTCGTACCGCGCGAGCGCGTCGACGAACGTGTTTTGCCTTAACGTGACTTCGCGCCGCGGCGCATACACCTGTGGGATGAAGATGAGCGAGAAGAGCGCGGCCCCAAGCACGCTCACGGCGGCGAAGACGCCAAGGTCTTTCAACACGTCGGAGTGCAGGAACAGCAGGCACAGGAAATCCACCGCCGTAAAGATGGCGCACATGAGCAGGGGCTTGGTGGTGCTCTCAAACAGCCGCTTCACATCGCCCGTGCCGCGGTAGTGGGTGAGGATGTGCAGCGAGTAGTCGAGCGTAAGGCCCAGAAGCACGGAGCCGATGCCGATGGAGATGGCCGAGATGGTGCCGTTGAGCCAGTAAAGCACCGCGATGCCCAGCAGGCTCCCGAAGGCGGCGGGGAGGATGATGATGAGCGGGATGGTGGCCCGCCGGTAGAAGTAGATGAAGAGCGCCACCAGCGCCAAAAGGGCGATGGACAGCGTATTGCGGATGTCGTGCTTGATCTGCTGGGCGTTGGCCACGGCCATGGCGGTGGCGCCGAAATATTCGGCAGCGGCGCGGCCGGCAAACGTGGTGTTGAGGTCGTTAATGGTGCTATCAAGGATGCGGATGAATTCGGTATTGCGGGCGGTTTCGCTGGCACCAGCCGTGGTGGTGATGAAGGCGAGCAGGTGGTTGCCGCCGCCGGCGAGGAGGTAGCCGTCATCGAGCGCGATGCCCTTGCCCGACTGCAGCCGCTGGAATTTGCGGAGGCCCATGAACGTGATGCCCAGTGGGTCCTGCCTAAGCATGGGTGCCGTAACGAAGCTTTGGGGGGCGGTGATGGCCCGGTAGGTGCGGTCCACGATGGCCGCCAGCGAGTCGGGCTGCAGCAGCGAATCGATGCGGCGGTAATCGCCTTCATCGAGGAAGAGCGGCAGGTTGCCCGACACCAAGGCCATCAGCTCGCCGAGCTGGTCGTCCGCCAGCCGCACCTGCAACCGCCCGATGTAGGCGGCGGCAGCGTGGTCGATGGCCGTAGCGAAGCTGTCGGCGTAGGCCTTTAGCGCGGCGGTATTGCCTGTATCGGTAGCGGTGATGTGGATGACGGTCTTATCGGCGAAGTTGGCCGATTGCAGCACAGCGGTGATGGTTTCGCTGCCTTCGCCGGTAGGGATGAGCTTGGTGATGTCTTCTTCGAACCGGATGCGGCTGGCCCAGTAGGCGAGCAGCGCGAACACCAACGGCACGGTAAGGAAGAACACGGTGCGGTGTTGCTGAAGGTAGCGGTATATGGAATAAAAAAACGAAGCCAACGTGCGTATCTTGTATTTGGGCAAAGGTAGCAGATTTCCGGCAACCCCACGGGCTCACCATCACACTACTTGCGGTTCTTCCATGTCAGCAAAAAATAACTCCCCGTTCCCAATACGGCGGCACTGACCGTAGCGAGCACCAAACTTCCCAACACATACTCCTGGAGGTGCTGCTGGATGAATGGCCGGTAGGTGCCGATATCCTGCCAATGGAATGCATCGCCGGTGTGCGTGCCGAGCAGCGCGGTGCCGATTTGCAGGCACGCGTAGATGATGAACGGGATGAGCGGCGGGAGGCTCACATTGGAGAAGGCAAATGCAATGAGCTTGTTGAGCCGCAGCACCACCGCCAGGAACAATACCAACAGCGTGTGGAAGCCCCAGAAGGGCGACAAGCCCACCCATACGCCCAGGGCGACTGACGACGCTTTCTTCAGGGGCGTATCGTCACTGTGTAACAGGTCTTCGAGAAAAAAACGGCGGAACCCTTTCTCCCGGAAAGTCCGAAAATAGTCGCGCGGCCGGATGTAGAACAGCATGACCAACACCAGCCACGTGTTGAGGATGCTGATGCGGGTGAAATCGCGGAAGGGTCGGAAGTGCGACACCCGCTCGGCGGGATCATACAGCACCCGGATGGGGATGTTGCGCACGGCGATGCCGCGCCAGGCGGCCTTGACGATGACCTCCACCTCAAACTCAAACTTGGTGGTGTAGAAACGGATGTCCTGCAGTTCGGTGAGCGGGTACAGGCGGAAACCCGACTGCGTGTCGGAGAGGCTGATGCCCGTTTCGAACCGGAACCAGAAATTGGAAAACCGGTTGCCGAAGCTGCTCTTGCCCGGTATACCTTCGCGCTCCATGTTGCGGTCGCCGATGAGCAGGGCGGGGCCATCGGCCTCGATGGCGCGTACGAACAACGGGATGTCATCCGGAAAGTGCTGGCCGTCCGAATCGATCGTGACCGCATATTCGAAGCCGCGGGCGGTGGCCTCGCGGAAGCCAGTGCGCAACGCGTTGCCTTTGCCTTTGTTGCGCGGCAGGTGGATGGCGGTTATCTCGCAATAGCCGACCAGGACCTCGGTCGTGGTGTCGGTCGAACCGTCGTTCACCACGATGACCCGCTGTGCCGACGTATGCCGAAGGACGCCGTCCAATACTCTAGGCAGTGTTTTGGCGTTGTTGTAGGTGGGAATGATTACACAACCATTGATGGAAACGAATACCTCGTTACTGGTCATTCAGGTTTATTCTTCAGTCGGTTGAAAACGAATCGAAATACCCGTTTATCATGGCTTTGAGACCGGCATCTTCTATTTCGGGCAGCGCCTGCTCGACGAATTGCCGATCGGCTTCGATGTTATCGTTGTATTTCAGAAACTTGGGCAGGTGTTCCTGTACGCTGAGGCGGATCAGCCGGATTTCGGCGTTGTTCGGCTCATCGGCGACGGCCTGCTCGATCCAGGGCACGGCTTCTTTCACTTTGGCCCCCCGCGCCGTCAGTTTTTCGTAACGGGCCAGCAACATGAGTCCCGCGCCCTTGTAAGCCACCAGTACCGGGTCGTCGCTTTTCGTTACCGTTGCCAGCGGTGCATAGAAGGCTTGCGCCTGGGCTTCCGATTTGGTCGCATCGCGGTAAAGCAGCCGCAGCGCATCGCGGTCCTGTGCGCAGACCACCGCGGTGTAACAGACGAGTACGAGGAACGGAACGAGCTTTTTCATAGCCTAAACTTTTTGGAACACCCCGCTGAACTTCAGTGCGGTGGTATCTTCAAACGACGTGGTGCTCTTCACGGAAAGCAGCCCGCCTTCTTCTTCAACATCCAATTCGACCCGAATGTTTGGATGTTGTGCCGGATTGATGATGGCCATGAACTTGACGTTCCGTGCGGTGGTCAGCATCAGCGGCGATGCGGCCCACTTTTCGGCCAGCTCCTTGATGATCTGCATCATGCATACCCCCGGCGTTACCGGGTTGCCGGGGAAATGGCCTTGGAATACCGCATGGCCGCTATTGAGCGAAATCGATGCCGATACCTTGGGGCCGTCTGCGGTGAATGCGTCGAGCGAATAAAAATCGTGTAACAGCGACATAAGAGGCAAAAGTAAAAAAGAACGGGAATATAAATGGATTTTTGTTAATATTGGGGTTTGACGAAGACAAGCGTATGAAGCTCCTAACGATTTACTTACTTTTAACGGTATCCCCCATTATGCTACTCGCCCAACATACCCGCCTCTTGGTTGGCACGTACACCCAAAGCGGAAAAAGTGAAGGCATTTATGTGTATGATGTTGATTTGGGAACGGGTGAGGCTACACAGGTGAGCAGCATAGCATCCGAAAACCCGTCGTTTTTGGCGCTCAGTGCCGATGGGAAGTATGTGTATGCCGTTAACGAGAACGGTGATGGGAAAGGGGCGGTGAGTGCTTATGCCTACGATAACCAAGCGGGCACGCTGACGTTCCTGAACCGGCAGCTGACGCTGGGCGACCACCCCTGCCACGTAACGACCGATAGGGAGGGTACTCACGTCATCGTTTCCAACTACTCGGGGGGCAGCATCAGCGTGTTCCCCGTTGGGCCGGCGGGCAGCCTGGGCGGGATGGTGCAGCAGATCCACCACGAGGGTAGCGGCCCCGACCTGCAGCGGCAACAAGCACCGCACGTGCACTCCGCTTTTTTCAACCCGGACGAAACACAGCTGTTTGTGCAGGACCTCGGAACGGATAAGGTGAATATCTACGATTTCCGGCCGGAAGAGGCCGCCCGCCCGCTGGCGGCGGCGCCTTTTATTGCCGGCACGCCGGGTGGCGGCCCGCGTCACCTGACTTTCTCGGCCGATGGCCGCTTTATCTACCTGGTGCAGGAGATGGCGGCCACGGTAGCGGTTTACCAGCAGCGGGGGGATGGCTGGGAGGCCATCCAGGAGGAGCCGATCAACGCGGCGGACTTTGCAGGTGCCGACGGTGCGGCGGATATCAAGCTGTCGCCCGACGGGAAATTCCTATATGCATCCAATCGTGGTGATGCCAATACCCTGGCGATCTACGGGGTAGACACGGCTTCGGGTAAACTGACGAAAGTGGGGAACCAGTCGGTATTGGGTCGTGGCCCGCGGAACTTCACGCTGTCGCCCGATGGCAAATACCTGTTGGTGGCCAATCAGCAGACCGATGAGGTGGTGGTTTTTGAGCGGGATGCCGCTTCGGGCTTACTCACGGATACGGGAAACCGGATAACGGTAGGGTCGCCCGTTTGTTTGGTTTTTTCCTCTTATTAATGAGCGGCTTCACTCAAGCTCATGCGTCTCTTCATCATACTTACCAGCAAGGTCATCCTGGATGGTCCCTTTCCATTGGTCGGTCTTGATCAGGTAAGCGGTACGGGCGATGAGGTGGGCTGCCACCGGCGCGGTAAGTATCAGGAAGAAGATAATGGCCAGCGCCTTCGTGGTCACCGACACTTCATCCGGGAAATAAAAAGCCGCGCTGAGCAGCAACAGTCCGCCACCCAGTGTGGCCGCTTTTACGGTAACAGACAGCCGTAGGTAGAAATCGGGCATCCGTAAAATGCCGACAGCTGCGATGAGAATAGCGACTGCACCGATGGTACAAAGCGCCCCGATGAGGATATCAATCATTTCCGCCCCCTTTTTTCAATGTAATAAGAAAACGCGATGGTGCCTAAAAAGGCGATAAGTGCCAGGATCATGGCCACATCGATCAGTGTCGATTTGCCGGTGCTGATACTGTAAACCGTGATGACGCTGATGCCGATGGTGATGAGTAGATCCAGCGCTATGACACGGTCCACGATGGTGGGCCCTTTGTAGAGCCGGATGAATACC
Organism: Parapedobacter sp. 2B3; assembly: GCF_041925275.1. Classification (NCBI taxonomy): domain Bacteria; kingdom Pseudomonadati; phylum Bacteroidota; class Sphingobacteriia; order Sphingobacteriales; family Sphingobacteriaceae; genus Parapedobacter; species Parapedobacter sp. 2B3. The sequence goes on from NZ_JBHEUZ010000012.1 coordinate 110,261, forward strand.
AGCAGCAGCGATACGGCCAGGATCGGTAAAATCACGTATTGAATGTAACTGTCTAATGTCATCGGATAATCTCCAATAATCTCCGCTCAACGCGTTCCTTAATCTGTTCGATAAAATCTTCCTTGCTCTTCATGTACATGGCATGGATATAAATAGCCTTCCGGTCTTCGCTAACGTCGATCACCAGCGTACCGGGCGTCAATGCAATCATCGTGGACAGCATGTTGATCTCGAAATCGCTCCTGGCGTCCATGGGATACCGCACGATGCCGGGCTTCATGAAGAACTTCGGTGTCACCACATCGTACGCCACCTGGATGTTGGCTTTCACCATTTCGTAAAGGAAGTACAGGATAAACCCGATGATTTTGGGCACGCGGTTGAAGTACCGCCGGTCACTTTCGTTGCGGTTCATCAGCCACAGCAGGAAAAACCCGACGGCAAAACCGAACAGGAAATTCGAGTAATACAATACCCCTGTCAAAGCGACCCAAGTAAAGGCGAGTAACAGGTTCATCAGAAAATGTTTAACCATAGCTGTACCGTTTACTGTGATTGATCCGTCCTTAAAACTGCCTCGATGTAAGGCGTGGTATCTTTCATCTCGCCGGCGATGTGCTTGGCCACTGCCATGACGTTCTCGGCGCCCAGCCCGATATAGAGTGTAATGGCTGCCAGGAAAACAATCGGCGCCACCAGCAGCGATTTGCGGAAGGTACTCAACGGCTGGAACTCGTCCGTCAGCACCGCCCCGCTCTCTGCCGCGGGCAACGGCTGGTCCTTCCAGAAGACCTTCGCCCACATCGACGAGATAACGTATAAGGTAGCAAAGCTACCGATAATGATGGCCACTATCAATGCGTACTGGTTATCCATGAAGCCGGCCTCAAATAAGTGTATTTTGGGCCAGAAACCCGAGAGCGGCGGGATACCGACCAACGAGAAGAGCACGATGGCGATGACCAGCGACAGTAGCGGGTATTGGGCATACAGTCCGCCGAGCTTATCCATGTTCATGGTGCCGCGCAGCTTGCGGATGAGCCCCGCAATGAGGAACATGTTGGTTTTCACCATGATGTCGTGGAACAGGTAGAACAGCGCTCCCGTGAGGGCCACCTCCGAGAACATACCCAGGCCGCCGATCATGAATCCGATGTGGCATACGATGAGGTAGGAGAACATCCGCCGGATATTGTTTTTGATGACGGCACCGAAGGTGCCCGTAAGGATGGTGAAGATGGCCATGCCGATCAGCAGCGTGCGGGTAAACTCATCGGGGATGAAAATGAGCGTGAACATGCGGAACAGGGCATAGATCCCTACCTTGGTGAGCAGTCCGCCGAAGATCGCCGCTACCGCCGATGGCGGGGTGTGGTATGAGGAGGGCAGCCAGAAATAGAGTGGGAACACGGCCGATTTGATGCCGAAGCCGATGATGAAGAAGATGGCGGTGATGTCTACGAGGGTCCGGTTTTCCAGTGCGGCCACTTTGAGCGACAGGTCGGCCATGTTGAGGGTGCCGGTAATGCCGTAGAGGATAGCGATACCGGTGAGGAAAAACGTAGAGGCCAGGATGTTCATGGCCATGTACTTTACCGAGCCCTCAATCTGTGCCTTGCGGCCGCCGAGGGTCATCAGCACAAACGAGGCGATGATGATGACCTCAAACCACACGTAGAGGTTGAAGATATCGCCCGTAAGGAAGGCGCCGTTCAGCCCCATCAGCAGGAAATGGAAGATGGGGAAATAGCCGTATATGATACGGCCGCGCGCAATGCCGGTGGCGGAGAATACGGAAACGGCGAGGCCCGAAAACGACGTGAGGAGCACCATGCTGCTACTGAAGACATCAGCTACGAACGTGATGCCGAAGGGGGCGTCCCACCCGGCGGCCTGCATGGTGAGGATGCCATCATCCCACACCTTGGCAAACAGCCGGATGGCCACCAGCATGCCGATGGTGCTACCCGCGATGCTGATGACGCGGTGGGCGATTGTTTTACGCCAGAAGAACAGCAGCAGGATGGCCGTGAACAGGTGGACAACAACAGGAAAAACGATGGTGTTATCGATCATATATCTTCTTCTTCCGGTGTATTTAAATCGTCAAGGTCATCCGAATTGACCAATACGTAAACCCGTTTGAGTAAAACGATGGCGAAGGACTGGATGCCGAAGCCAATCACAATGGCCGTTAATATGAGGGCCTGGGGCACCGGATCGGCATAAATATCGGTGAACAGCTTGGCAGCGCTATCGATGACCGGCGGCTTGCCCTTGGTGATGTTGCCCAACAGGAAAATGAGCAGGTTGGCCCCGTTGCCCAACAAGGTGATGCCCACGAGCAGCTTGACCATGCTGCGCCGGAGGAGCATGAATATGCCGGCGGCATACAGTACGGCGATGAGTATGATGAAAACAATTTCCATGGCTTACTCGCTATATTGCGCAATGGTGAATAAGATGGTGAGGACCACGCCGATGACCACCAAGTACACCCCCAGATCGAAAAATAGCGCCGAGCCAATCATACCGATTACGGGGAAAGGCTCGTCGAACCACAGGCCCGTCATCACGGGCTCGCCCCCAAGCATGGGCGCAAACATGCTGAGTGCCGCCAGTGCGAGACCCAGGGGGATAAACGCGTTGGGATGGGTGCGGAGCAGCTTGAGCGTGGCGACGCTGCCGTGGGTGAAGCTATGCAGCACAAAGGCGATGGCGGCGATGAGGCCGCCCACAAAGCCACCGCCCGGGTGGTAGTGCCCCCGCAACAGGATGAATATCGAAAAAAGCAGCAAAATGGGCAGCAGGTAACTCGATGCGGTCTTTAAGATGGAACTATTCATATTATTCTTTCTCCGATGCTTTAAGTCGTAACTTCAATAAACTGACCACGCCGATGGCTGCAATGCTCAATACCACGATTTCAAACATGGTGTCGAGCCCCCGGAAATCCACCAGGATCACGTTGACGACGTTCTTCCCTTTCGCCAAGGTGTAGGCATTGTCGCCGTAGAACTTGCTGACCTCCTGATCAACGGGCTGGTTCAGTACCTGTATGGCGATTAACGCGATGACGAGACCGAAAGACGAGGCGACCAGCCCGTCGCGCAGCCTGATACCGCTATTGGCAAAATTGAGGAACGGCGGCAGGCGGAACAGCACCAGCACGAACAGCACGACGGTAAGGGTATCGATACTGAACTGGGTCATGGCCAGATCGGGGGCGCTGTAAAAGACGAACAACAGGCACACGCAGTAGCCGAGCACGCTGGTGGCCACCACCACGGTAAGGCGTGAAGCCGCCGTGACGGTGATGTACACTGCCGCGATGAGGATGACCGCCACCACGATTTCGTAGCTGCTGACAGGCGACAGGCTGTCGAGGGTGAACCGTACCGGTCCGCCGGTAACCAACCGGACAGCAAATAATAGAACGGCCGCCACGATGATGCGCAGCAGATATGCACGCAGGTAACCGTTGTGCAGTGTGCGCGTGTACCGGATGGCTATTTTGCGGGCAAACCGCGCCAGCTGGCCGATTACGTGCTTGGGCCCCCACGTATTGTAGCGCTCAATGCCGGCCAGGCTTGCGGCCGAGGGACGCCGTGCCAGGTAAAGTACCGTACCCAGTGCCAGGGTGATGCCGCTGAGCAGCAGCACCAGGTTGAAGCCGTGCCATATCTTCAACGGCGAATCGATGGCCGACTGGTGCATGGCCTGTGCGGCAGGGTTGAGCAGGGCGGCATCGGCCAGCCAGGGGACGCAACCGAAGATGACACCCAGTATGGCCAGCAACAACGGGGCACCCCATAGGAGGCCATGAGGCAGATGGACGTGGCCGAAGCGCTCGGGCAGCGTACCGGCGAACGGCTTGATGCCGGCAAGAAAGCCCGCACAAAGGAGCAGCACGTTGGTGGCCACCGCCAGTGCGGTGAGTACGATGGTTAAGATGCCGGTGGTATGCAGGGTAGCCTCATAGATGAGGTCTTTGCCGATGAAGCCGAAGGTAAGCGGCAAGCCGGCGCTGGATAGCGCCGCAAGTATACCGGCGATGGATAGCGGCATCAATACCTTGCGTAGGCCCGACAACTGCGTGATATCGCGGGTGCCCGTCTCGTGGTCAATGACGCCGGCGGTGAGGAATAGCGATGCCTTGTAAAGTGCGTGCACCAGGATGAAAACCGATGCCGCCAACAGCGACTCGGCGGTGCCAATGCCGATGAGGAACACCAGCATGCCCAGGGCGGCAACGGTAGAATACGCTAAAATGGACTTGAGGTCGGTGCGGAAGATGGAGTGAAAGGCGCTGTATAGCATGGTGATGCCACCAATGACAACAAGCGGATACATCCAGTAGTCGGTGCCGCCTAGCACTGGCTGGAGCCTGGCCAAAAGGTACACGCCCGCCTTGACCATCGTAGCCGAATGGAGGTATGCCGACACGGGTGTGGGTGCTTTCATCGCCCCTGGCAACCAGAAATGGAACGGGAACTGGGCCGATTTGGTGAATGCGCCGGCAAAAACCAATAACAATATCAACCCGTAAAGGGCATGGCTTTTCAAATACTCATTCGTGCCCAGCATCTCCTGGATGGAGTAACTGCCGGATAAGTGGCCCATCAGGATCAGTCCTGCCATCAGGAGGAATCCGCCTCCCCCCGTAACGCCAAGGGCAATGAGCGAGCTTTTGCGGGATGCCGCGTTGTCGTTGTTGAATCCGATGAGGAAAAAGGAACTAATACTAGTAAGCTCCCAAAAGATAAAAAGGAGCAGCACGTTATCTGCGAGTACCACGCCCAACATAGCGGCCATGAAGAGACTGAGGTACGCATAGAACCGATCCAGGTACCGGTGCCCCTTCAGATAGGGGGCTGCATAGAGAAATACCAGCGATCCGATACCGGTAATCAGCAGACTGAACAGCAACGAGAGACCATCTAGATGGAAATCAAAATTGACACCCAATGAAGGAACCCATGGATGGTGGAATTGGATGCTGCGGTCATCCTGGATGGCGGGGATGAAACTGGCAAAATAAGAGAATAAACTAATCGGCAATAAAGCAGCCAATATGGCCAGCCGTCCCTTGAGATATTTCCCGAATGGGATGTATAAGATGGAAACAATAAGGCCTGCAAGTACAGCTATCAGCATCAATCAAGTTCATTTAGTCCTTGGAGGGCACTAAAATATATAAATTTATAGAAGGGAAACGCATAAAAGTTGAAATAATAGGATTTATTGAAAGGTTCTTCTTAATATTGGGTGTTCTCAAATATAACTCATTAACGCGAATAGGCGATGAAGATAACGATATTGGATGGATACCCATTGAACCCCGGCGACCTGAGCTGGGAATACCTTGAAAAATACGGTGATTTGACGGTATACGAACGGACGGCAGTGGCGGATATTGCCCAGCGGGCTGCCGGGGCCACGGCTGTATTAACCAACAAGGTACCCCTGGATGCCAGCGTGCTGGCGCAGTTGCCCGACCTAACGTATATCGGTGTGCTGGCTACGGGGTATAATATTATCGATATCGCCTATGCTAGGGAACGGGGAATCGTGGTAACCAACGTACCGGGCTACAGTAGCCAATCCGTGGCGCAACTCACGTTTGCTTTACTACTGGAATTGTGCCATCATGTACAACGGCATAGTGACCGGGTGAAGGAAGGTAAATGGTCCCAATCGCTTGATTTCAGCTTTTGGGATTATCCGCTAATGGAGCTTTCTGGGAAGACCCTTGGTATCATTGGCTTCGGCGACATTGGCAAACAGGTGGCTGATATCGCCACGGCGTTCGGCATGCAGGTGGTAGCGCATAGCCGCACGGAGACAGACCAATCGCACCGTGCCAACTTCCAGTGGGTGGGGTTGGATGAACTGCTTGGGCGGTCGGATGTAGTGAGCCTGCACTGCCCACTGACACCGAAGACTCAGGGATTGATAAACATCGATACCTTAGCCAAAATGAAAACCAGTGCCTTCTTGCTGAACACCTCGCGTGGACCATTGGTAGAGGAGGAAAGCCTGGCGGCTGCACTCAATGCCGGTAAGCTGGCTGGAGCGGGGCTCGATGTGTTGTCCGCGGAGCCACCATGCGCGGATAATCCCTTGTTTACAGCGAAAAATTGTTTGGTGACACCTCATATTGCGTGGGCAACGAAAGAGGCCCGGGCACGTTTGATGGGGACCGTGGAGGAAAACCTGAAGGCCTACATGGGAGGCCGGGCAATCAATGTGGTTAACCCGTAAACAATGCATATCCTCATTGCTCCTAATGCCTTTAAACATGCGGTTGATGCTACCGCTGCTGCCGATGCCATACGGCGCGGACTGCAGGCGAGCCGCTTATCGTGTACCTGTGAATGTTTTCCGATAGGCGATGGAGGCAATGGCACGGGCCGGTTGATCATCGACCGCCTGCAAGGCGAACTTGTCCGGGTGCCGGTATGCGATCCGTTGGGGAGAACCATCATCGCTACTTTCGGACTTATTGAAGACAGACAGACCGCCCTGATCGAAATGGCCGATGCCTCCGGATTGCATTTGTTGGAACCGACGGAACTGGACCCCATGCATACCCATTCTTACGGCACCGGTCAGTTGATCAAAGCAGCGTTGGACCGCGGGGTACGCAAGGTCATTATCGGCATGGGTGGGTCGGCGACCGTAGATGGGGGTAGTGGTATGCTGCGGGCCCTGGGGGCGTGTTTTCTGGACCACGCGGGAAAAGAGATAACAGACTTGCCAGCGGGCTTGGAGGCGTTGCGCCGGATTGACCTGTCGGGGTTGGATGGACGCCTGCAACAGGTAGGTATCACCGTACTCTGCGATGTGGAAAACCCGCTATTGGGCGAAATGGGCGCAGCAAGCGTATTCGGTCCGCAGAAAGGGGCATCCACTGCGCAAGTGGTGAAATTGGATGCGCTATTGGCACATTACGCAGCGGTAATACGGGCGACGACGGGGGCAGCTATTGCTGCGTACCGTTCGGGCGGGGTTGCTGGTGGCGCTAGCGCCGGCCTAGCCGGTCTATTAGGTGCGGATCTGGTTAATGGAATCGATCATTTCCTCGATTTGACCCAATTCGACGCATCCTTATCGATGAGCAGCTTGGTGATTACGGGTGAAGGCAGCATCGACAACCAAACGCTGCAGGGCAAGGGCCCCTATGGTGTAGCCCGGAGGGCCAAGCGGAAGGGAATACCCGTTGTTGGCCTAGCGGGTAATATACCGATGGAGGTAAGCAGTGGACTTGCCGCTTATTTCGACATGCTGCTGGCCATTGGCAATCGTCCAGCGCCGCTGGGCGATGCCTTGGCAGCCACCGCCGACAACCTGACCCGAACGGCCATGCAATTAGGAAACCTGCTTGCGGTTTCATCGGATCATGGATCGTGAATCGTTCATCGTCCGATGAGCTAATATACACCGCAAATTTTTATGTTTGTAGGAATAACCCATTAACGGTACTAATTAAAGATACTAAAGACGATGAAAAACCAATTTTTCTTTCTGTTTACTTGCTGTGTTTGTTTTTTTGCGATGGGCAGCCGGGCCCAGGAAGCAACGTACGAGCCGCCGAAATTGAGCGATTCGGCTTCTTGGTCGTTGGTATTACTGCCCGATCCGCAAAGTTATGTGAAGTTCGAGCGCAATCAGGGTGTCCTGGAACTGATGACCGGCTGGATCAGCGAGCAAATCGAACCACTGAATATAGGGATGGTACTCTGTACGGGTGACTTGGTGGAGCATAACGACTGGCTGAACCCGAACGGTACGCAAGCCAACCAACCAGGTAAGCAACAATGGCAGGCTGTGGCGCGGGCTTTCGGCCGCCTGGACGGCAAAGTTCCCTATGTAGCGGCTACCGGCAATCACGATTATGGTGTGAAAAGTATTGAATATCGCCGGACAAATTATAATCAGTATTTCCCGGTGGATAAAAATCCACAATCGCAGAAATTGCTGCGTGACGTAGGTATTGATAACGATGGCTACCCGTCGCTGACGAATGCAACGTATGAATTTACGTCTCCGCACGGTCGGCAATTCTTGGTGATGGTGCTTGAGTTTGCGCCGCGCGACACGGTGCTCCGCTGGGCGTTTGAAACCGTTAATCAAGAGCGCTATGCCAACCACACCGTTATCTTGCTTACCCACTCGTACCTCAATTCGGCGAGTGAGCACATCGTCAAAGAAGGCTATCCCATTACGGATGGCAACTACGGTGCTGCGGTATGGGAAAAGCTCGTGAAGCCCTCGAAAAATATTCAACTCGTATTCAGCGGCCATATCGGTAAGCCCGACGATATATTAGGTCATATCGGTTTCCGCACGGATACCAATGCCGGGGGGAAAACAGTCCAACAGATGGTCTTTAATGCCCAGGCGTTAGGTGGTGGTTGGCATGGCAATGGGGGCGATGGATGGCTGCGCTACTTGGAGTTTCTGCCTGATGGTAAGACGGTGAACGTAAAGACGTTTTCGCCGTTGTTTGCGATATCACCGGCCACACGGCATCTCGCATGGCGCACGGCTGGCTACGATGAGTTTTCGTTTACACTGGATTGATGGTATTGGAACACGGATGACGCGGATTCAACAGATGCACTGATTCTTTGCCAGACTGGCGACGATCCGCCAAATCAGTGTCATCCGTGTTCAATACTTTTAATTCCTCAACTTCTCCGCACCTTCCTTGATTTCTTCTACTACGGCGGGGTCTAGCAGTGTGGTGATATCACCCAAATTGGACGTGTCGCCCTCCGCTATTTTCCGGAGGATGCGCCGCATGATTTTACCCGAACGGGTCTTTGGCAGACCACTGACAAACTGGATTTTATCGGGCTTGGCTATGGCACCGATGATACGGCTTACCGTTTGGTTGATATCCTGCCGGGTAAGGTTTTCATCTACGTGATGCCCAGAGGCGATGACGTATGCATAGATACCTTGCCCTTTGACCGGATGCGGATAACCCACGATAGCCGACTCGACCACATCGCTGTGCATGTTGATGGCATTTTCCAGCTCTGCCGTGCCGATGCGGTGGCCCGATACGTTCAGTACATCATCCACGCGCCCGGTGATGCGGTAGTAGCCATCTTCGTTGCGCAGACATCCATCGCCCGTGAAATACATGTTCTCATATGCCGAAAAATAGGTCTGCCGGCAGCGTTCGTGGTCGCCGTAGGTAGTACGGATCATGCCGGGCCACGGGAACTTGATGCACAAGTTGCCGCTCACACCGTTGCCTTGTAGCTCTTTGCCGTTTTCATCTACAAGAACCGGCTGGATACCCGGGAGAGGTAGCATGGCAAAACTTGGGATAGTGGGGGTGACGCCCGCAATGGGCGAGATGAGGATGCCGCCATTCTCCGTTTGCCACCACGTGTCTACGATGGGTGCCCCCCCCTTCCCGATTTTTTCGTTGTACCAATTCCACGCTTCCTCGTTGATGGGTTCGCCCACACTGCCAAGTTTACGGATACTGCTGAGGTCTTTCCCATCCACATACTCATCGCCCGCAGCCATCAGCGAACGGATGGCAGTGGGTGCCGTATATAGAATGTTTACTTGATGTTTCTCCACGATATCCCAAAAACGCCCCGCGTCAGGCCAGGTAGGTATGCCTTCGAACATCAACGAGGTAGCCCCTTGCGACAGCGGACCATAAATGATGTATGAGTGTCCCGTAATCCAACCGATATCGGCGGTACAAAAATAGACTTCATCGGGCTGGTATTGGAATACATTGGAAAACGTATAGCCGGTATACACCATGTACCCCCCGCAGGTGTGCACCACACCTTTGGGTTTGCCTGTAGAGCCGGATGTGTAGAGGATAAACAACATGTCTTCGGCGTCCATCTCTTCGGCGGGGTAAGTGGGGTTGCCCTGGGTTTCTACTTTGGTGATTTCATCCTCCCACCACACATCGCGCCCCTTGATCATCGAAACCGGTGTTCGGGTGCGCGTTAGCACGATCACACGGTCCACGGATTTACATTGCACCAACGCGTCATCTACGATGTTCTTAAGTTCGATGGTCTTTGTGCCGCGGAACCCGCCGTCAGAAGTGATGACCAGTTTGCAACCGGTGTCGTTGATACGGTCGGCGATGGACTGCGCTGAAAAGCCACCAAACACAACCGAATGGATAGCACCGATACGGGCACATGCCAATACGGCGATGACCAGTTCCGGCACCATTGGCAGGTAAATGCATACCCGATCGCCTTTCCGTACACCGTTATTTTTCAGCACGTTGGAAAACTGCTCCACTTTCTCAAGTAGCTGTTTGTAGGTTAACACGCGGTGTGCTTCATTGGGGTCATTGGGTTCCCAAACAATCGCTGGCTTATCTCCTGATTTATAGATATGCCGATCCAGGCAGTTTTCTGTGATATTGAGCTTTGCGCCCTCAAACCATTTTATGTTGGGTTCCTTGAAATTCCAGTTTAGTACGTTATTCCACTTACGCCGCCAATAAAAGTGCTCGGCGATCCCCGCCCAGAATCCGTCAGGGTTTTCTACACTGTTTTGGTAAACCCGTTGGTATTCATCAAATGATTTGATTTGTAAATCCATATTTAGTTTAACTTTTTTGTGTTACTTTGTCGAACAATAAATCGGCCTATTTGGTCTTTAGAATGCGCTAATTTACATACTTTTTGCAGAAAAGCGAATTTTCTACGCGTGCTACCGAATTACACCCGAAGGTTTCTGGATATGTTGCTCTTCAGCAATGTATTTATTGCTTGTTGTGCTGTAGCGCAGGGAGGTATCACCTATCTCTTGCTTGCGCTGCCCGTTGACTACACCGTATTGACTATCCTCGGGTGCGCAACACTTGCGTTGTATAACTTCAGTATGATTTTGGCCAGGCCGCAACGTCCGGAAACCTCCCCTTTCCGGCGGGTACGGTGGGTATTCAGGCATGAACGGTCGCTTTGGATTTGGACTGGCCTGGCACTGGTCATCGCGTTGGTGCTCGGTTTGCGACTTCATATGCCGTCGTTTGTATTGTTGGGAGTGATGGGGGCCATGGGACTGGCGTATAATCTGCCCATCGTGCGGGTGGCCGGTGAACAACGACGGGCGGGACTGCGGCAGATTACTGGATTAAAGTTGTTCTACATTGGCCTGGTGTGGGTGATGAGTAGCGTGTTGCTCCCGGTGGCGGAAGCATATCACGATGATATCACTATTTTATGGCCGCATGTATGGCAGCTGATGGCATGGGTGTTCCTTTTCGTGGTGGCCATTACCATCCCGTTTGATATCCGCGATATTTATCAGGATCGGTACTACGGACTGAAAACCATCCCGGTGCTGTTCGGCGAACGGAAGGCGCTGGTACTTTCTACGGCATTGCTGGTGGTGCAGATGGGGTGGGTGTGGTTTAGCGACTACCCATTGGACGTTCGATTGGCCCTGGTTATTGCAACGGCCGCGTGCCTATTCCTTATTTTGTCTCCCCCGATCAAAAAGAACGAGTACTACTATTTTTTGTTTCTGGACGGTACCATGCTCCTGCAATTCGTGGCGGTGTGGCTGGTATTACGTGGCTGACGCTTCCGCTGCTAGGTGGGCGATTATTTTTTCAACCAATACATCGGCTATTTTAAAATAACTCTCCACACTCCAACCTGCTACATGGGGGCTTAATGCCACCCGCTCGTGTGCCATGAGGGGTTCGAACCACGATTGCTCTGCCAGCACCGGGAATTTCTCGATGGGTAGCACATCGAACGCTGCGCCCAATACCCGACCTTCATCAAGGGCCGCTAACAGGGCAGGAATCTGTACGATTTCGCCCCGGGCACCATTCAGGAAGAAGATGGGTTTATGGAAACGCGCCAGGTAGGCGGCATCAACCATTCCGCGCGAGTCCGCTGTAAGTGGAATATGCAGACTGACCACATCGGCTTGTTGTACCACTTCCTCCATGGTTGCCTCCGTGGCGTATTCATCGCTGAACCCGGTCTTGTATTTGTCGTACGCAATCACCTTCACGTCGAAGCCCGCCAGCTTTCGGGCCATGGCGCCCCCGTTATTGCCGTAGCCGATGAGGGCCACGGTGCGCCCCGCCAGTTCCAGTCCGCGGTTTGCTTCGCGCAGCCATAGGCCGTTTCTGATTTCTGCATTGCCACGGTAGAGGTTATTCATCAATCCCAACAGCATGCCTACCATGTGCTCACCTACGGCATTGCGGTTACCCTCGGGTGCATTGAGGAGCGCGATGCCTTTTTTCGTCGCATGTGCCTCGTCGATGTTATCCATACCTGCACCACCCCGCGCAATGAAGGTAAGCTGGGGAGCCGCATCCATGAATGCAGCATCTACTTTAAACTTGGAACGGATAACCAACCCGTTGTATCGGGGGATGATTTGTAGGGCCTCCTCTTTGCCGATGGATGGTAGGTAATCAAAAGCAATGTTTTTTGCGGTGAGTTTTTCTGCGAAAACAGGGTGGATATCATCCACGATCAGCAACCGGGCAGGAAGTTTTGTCATATTTGTTGAGCAATATGGTTGGTTAATGATATAAAATCAGCGACGGCGAGCCGCTCTGCCCGCAGGTCGTAAAACGGGTTTTCGCCCATTTTATCTTTTGGGATAACACCCGACAGCGCATTCCGAAGGGTTTTGCGCCGCTGGTTAAAAGCGGCTTTCACTATACGCCAAAACAGCTTTTCATCGCAACCCAGCGTTTGTGCCTGCTTGCGGGTAAGGCGGATAACCCCGGAAAGCACCTTTGGCGGTGGCACGAATGCACCTGCTTTCACTGTAAAGAGGTATTCGACGTCGTAATAGGCCTGTATCAACACGCTGAGGATACCGTATTCCTTTCCGCCCGGGCGGGCAGCGCAACGTTCGGCCACTTCTTTCTGAAACATGCCCACTACTTCAACTGCACGGTGGCGTTCTTCCAATACCTTGAACAGGATCTGCGAGGAGATGTTATAAGGGAAATTTCCGATAATGGCTAATTTATCGGTAAAGAAAGCATCGAAATCCATGGTCAGGAAATCGCCGTGGATAAGCCGGTCACCAAGTGCGGGGTACCGATCATGTAAAAACTGAACGGACTCGCTATCAACATCGATGAGTAGGGTCCGGTAATTTTTTTCTTGCAATAGCAGGTCAGACAGGATGCCCATGCCGGGGCCCACCTCCAATACGGTTTCATAGCCCAGTTGGGGCCGCAGGGCTGCAACAATCTTTGCAGCGGTCTGTTTATCCGTTAAGAAATGTTGCCCCAGGTGTTTTTTTGCGCGGACGCTACTCATGGATGTGTTGGATTTGCTGTGAGCCGAGCAAAAGTAACCTTTTTTTGTAACTTTACGGATTGCACCCTAAAATTCCTACTTTTGGGGCTTTTGGTAGCCAAAGAACACATTGGATATGAGTGATAAACTGAAAATAGGGATATCGATCGGCGACATAAATGGCATCGGACTCGAAGTAATTATTAAGACATTGATAGACAGCCGGGTACTTGAGTATTTCACGCCGGTTGTTTACGGAAGCACGAAAGTTGCCTCGTTCCATCGTAAGGCACTGGGGATTAATGATTTTAGTTTCAATGTGATCAATGAGGCGCAGCAAGCCCATCCAAAGCGGGCCAACATGATCAATTGCTGGCAGGAGGACGTAAAGATTACCCTGGGCGAGGAAAACGAGATTGGGGGTAAATATGCGTTCCTCTCGTTAAAACGGGCGGTTGATGATTTGGTGAAAGGCGAAATCGACGCACTGGTTACCGCACCGATCAACAAACACAATATACAGCGGGAGGAATTTGGTTTCCCAGGTCATACCGAGTATCTCCAAGCAAGGACGGAAAGCAGCGATGCCCTCATGTTTATGATTAGCGAGGAACTACGCGTTGGAGTGGTCACCGGCCACATTCCGGTGAGAGATATCGCGGCGAATATTTCGACAGAAGCCATTGTGTCAAAGTTAGCATTGATGGATGCAAGCCTTAAACGCGACTTCTGGATCCGGAAGCCGAAAATAGCGGTACTAGGGCTAAACCCACATGCTGGCGACAACGGATTAATCGGCACGGAAGACGAAGAAATTATCACGCCCGCTATCGAACAGGCGAAATCAAGGGGGGTATTTTGTTTTGGTCCGTATCCCGCGGACGGTTTCTTTGCCTCGGAGACCTACAAGAAATTTGATGCCGTGTTGGCGATGTACCACGATCAGGGCTTGATACCGTTTAAGCATATTGCCGCGCGCAGCGGCGTTAACTTCACAGCCGGACTTCCGGTGGTACGTACCTCGCCCGATCATGGCACGGGTTATGATATCGCCGGCAAAAATGTGGCATCGGAAATGTCGTTTAGTGAAGCCTTGTTCGCTGCGGTCCATATCGTGGCCCGTAGGCGGGAGCAAGATGTGCTGCTATCAAATCCGTTGGCCGCTAGGCGCTTGTCGCGCGACCGGGACTAAACCCGCCGTGAGGGCGCTGTATTACCCGACGATTATGTATTTTTGCGGTCAAAATACGAATTGCTGATGCCCGAGATAATCATGAGCGACTACCTGGACCACCCTGTGTTCTCACTGCTGAGAGATGTTGCCAGTGAAGCTAAGGTAGCATGTTTTGTGGTGGGAGGGTACGTGAGGGACCGGATCATGGGCCGTGATTTCAAGAATGACATAGATGTGGTTGTGGTGGGTAGCGGTATCGATTTCGCTACGCAGGTGGGTATTCGGTTGGGTGTGAAAGTGGCGGTTTACAAGAACTTCGGTACGGCCTCTCTCCGTTATGGAGAGTTGCAGCTTGAATTTGTGGGCGCACGGAAGGAATCGTATCGGGCAGATTCGCGCAAGCCCATTGTTGAAGGTGGGTCGTTAGCAGACGATCAAAACCGCCGCGATTTTACCATTAACGCCATGGCGTTATCACTTAACACGGCTGACTTTGGAAAGCTACTCGACCCGTTTGATGGCCGTACCGACATCCAACACCGGATTATCCGAACACCGCTCCACCCTAATGAAACCTTTTCTGACGATCCACTTCGCATGATGCGAGCCATTCGTTTTGCCACCCAGCTGAATTTCAAGATTGATGTGCTGGCAGTCAAGGCAATATCGACCAACAAGGAACGCATAAAAATCATCTCGCGCGAGCGCGTAATCGACGAATTGAATAAGATAGTATGGTCTCCGAAGCCATCCATCGGTTTCAAATATTTGTTTGATGTTGGATTGCTGGGGCTTGTTTTCCCGGCGATGGCCAATCTGCAAGGGGTAGAAGTGATCGACGGGAAAGGGCATAAAGATAACTTTTATCACACGCTGGAAGTGTTGGACAATGTGGCCGAGCTCAGTGACGACCTGTGGCTGCGATGGGCGGCGATTATGCACGATATCGCAAAGCCGGCTACCAAGCGCTTCGATAAAAGGCATGGATGGACTTTCCACGGTCACGAGGATAAGGGAGCACGTATGGTGCCGAAACTCTTTGGTGAGCTCAAGTTGCCGCTTAACGAGAAAATGCGGTTTGTGCAAAAAATGGTTGCACTGCACCTCCGGCCCATCGTGCTGGCACAAGATACGGTGACCGACTCGGCCGTTAGGCGTTTGCTGTTCGAGGCCGGAGATGACATCGACAGCCTGATGATGTTGTGCCATGCGGATGTAACTACGAAGAACGAGTACAAGAAAAAGAAATATAGGCAGAACTTTGAACTCGTTAAGCAAAAGCTTAAAGATGTGGAAGAGCGGGATCAGATACGCAATTGGCAGCCCCCCGTTACCGGGCAGGACGTGATGGACGCTTTTGGATTAAGGCCCGGAAAAATGGTAGGTATGATCAAGAATGCAATCCGTGAAGCGATATTGGATGGCGAGATACCCAACAGCGTGGATGAGGCATATCGATTCATGCTAGCCAAGGGAAAGGAGCTTGGGCTGAAAGTGGATGCACAAGACGAAACACGGTAACATTGCTTATAAAAGGATTTTATATAAGTTTGCATAAGTTGACGTAAAACAAACTAGAGGGAAGTATTATGGCTATCTATCGTTTTAGAATTTCATTCGAAGATTACGATGACGTGACCCGCGAAATCGATGTGCTGCCAAAACAGACATTTTTAGATCTGCACCGGGCGCTGCATACCGCAACGGGCTACGACCCCGAATTGCCGTCTTCGTTTTACGTGAGTAACGACCGATGGAAAAAAGGAACGGAAATCGCCTATTTGCCCAACGAATCGAAAAAGGGCCGAGGTGTAGCATTGATGGAAGAGTCAAAGATGAACAAGTTCATTGATGACCCCCACCAGAAGTTTTATTATGTGTACAATTTTGAGCGCCCGCTTGATTTCCACGTCCAACTGATCAAGATATTGAAGGAGGAAGAGGGCAAATCGTATCCGGCACTCTTCAAGAGTGTCGGCCAGGTTCCCAAATTACCCGGCGCGAAGGTTGTGCCGGCAGAAACGTCTAATAAAAAGGAAGACGAGGAATTTGATTTCCTGGGAGAGACCGAATACGGTATCAATGAGGAGGAAGATTTGGATATGTTGGACGAGGAAGAGCAGGAAGAAGGAAAAGAGGAAGGGAACGGCGGGTATGGGGAAGATTATTGATGGTTTCGGCAAAGACATTGGTCTGTGTAGTCGGTCCAACAGCTGTTGGGAAAACGGCATCTGCCATCCGGTTGGCCCAGCATTTCCAAACGGACGTCCTTTCTGCTGATTCTCGCCAGTTTTACCGGGAGATGACCATCGGCACGGCCAAGCCCAGCGACGGGGAGCTAGCTGCGGTGCCCCACCATTTTATCAATTCCCATCACATCACGGAAGACTACTCGGCGGGCGATTTCGAGCGCGATGCGCTGGCGTTGCTCGCGAAGCTGTTTTTGCATCGTGATGTGGTGATACTCGTCGGCGGTTCGGGATTGTTTGTCCAGGCTGTCTGTGAGGGGTTGGACAATCTTCCTAAGCCACTCCCGGGGGTCCGGGACCGCCTTAATAATCTTTATAAGCAATACGGCCTTGCGCATCTGCAGGCGTTGCTTAAGCAGGTCGACCCGGTATATTTTGGCGAAATGGACAACCAAAATCCACAACGCGTCATCCGTGCACTCGAAGTGTATGAAAGTACGGGTATGCCGTTTTCTCATTTCCGGCGTGGACATGCCGCAGCGAGACCATTTGACGTGCTCCATTTGGGCTTGGATACCGATAGAGAGCAGCTGTACCAACGTATCAACGCGCGTGTGGACACCATGATGGCGGCAGGACTACTGAAAGAAGCGAAATCATTGTTGCCGTACCGTGAGAAACCGCCCTTGCAAACGGTTGGCTATGCCGAGCTATTTGACTATTTCGATGGTAGGTGCACGTTGGAAAATGCCGTGGATAGAATAAAGCAAAACACACGGCGATACGCCAAACGACAACTCACTTGGTTTCGGAAAAACAAAACCACCGCATGGTTTGCGCCAGCGGATACCGAAGGAATGATTGCTTACGTCTCTTCCAGGCTCAATCTACTATAACATTCCACCCAAATTCATCCGCGATGCGTCCATAACGTAGGTCGTTGAGGTACTGCAGTACCTTATTCGAGAACTCGCGTTTTGCAGGGTCCGGCAGCGTATAGGTTGTTCCTTCGTAGCCGATTTCGGAGATTGGGGTAAGGGTGGCTGCTGTACCGGCTGCGAAGGCTTCCGTTACGCTTCCGTTTTCGATGCCTTCTATCAGTTCTTGTACGGAGACTTTGCGTTCCTCCGCTTCGTATCCCCAATGCCGAGCTATTTCGATGATGGTACGGCGGGTAATACCGTGCAGTATCGTTTCTGACGATGGTGTAATGATTGTGTCGCCCACACGGAACAGCAGGTTGGCTGTGCCAGCTTCTTCGATGTATTTGTGCTCATTGGCGTCTGTCCACATCAGCTGGTCAAAACCTTCCTCCTGTGCGAGGCGCGTAGGATGGAGTGACAGGGCATAATTGCCTGCATTTTTCGAAAAACCCACACCGCCAGATGCGGCCCGGGTGAAATGCGTTTCAATTTTTAGGCGCAGCGGCTTGTTATAATAGGCACCTACCGGACCGGTGATGACAATAAATTTATACGAGTCGGAGGGATGCACACCCAAGGCGGCCTCCGTGGCAAACATGAACGGACGGATGTATAATGAAGCCCCTTCAAGTTGCGGTACCCACTCGCGGTCGAGATCGAGCAATGTTTTGATGCCTCCGACGAATAGCTCTTCTGACAGTTCTGGCATTTCCAGCCGTGAGGCCGATTTATTGAAACGTTCGAGGTTCTTATCCGGTCTGAACATGCTCACCTTGCCATCGGCGAATTTATAGGCCTTTAGGCCTTCAAAAATGGATTGCCCGTAATGGATGGCCGATGTGGCGGGGCTAAGCGATAGGTTGCCATAAGGCACGATGCTCACATCCTGCCAATGGCCGTTGGCATAGTCGGCCACCAGCATATGGTCAGAAAGAATCTGGCCAAATTTCAGATTGTTGAAATCAACTTGCGGCAGTCTTGACTGTCGCACTTGCTCCACCCGGATTGCTGTTGTTACTGCCTCACTCATAACTATGTATTATTAGGGTGGCAAGTTAGGAAAAAAAGCGGATTGGAAGAAAAGATTTCCTTCCGATCCGCTTCGTGTATCATGCGGATTGGTCGTCCGTCGTTGCGTCGGAGGCATTCCTTTTCACCGATTCGATTCCCTTGTCGCGGCCGGACGCAGACTCATACATTTCGCTGGAACCGATAATCTGACCGTTGCCAGCCTTGAGGTTGAAGAAGAATTTCCCGTTTTTGGCTTCTTTCCGGTCATAGCGATTGTCGTCGGAGGCATTTTTCTTTACCGACTCGATGCCGTTGAGGCATGAGGCTTTGGCGGTATACCCTTCACTCGTGAGGATTACCTCTCCATTGCCAGCTTTCAGGTTGAACTGAAATTCCCCATTCTTACGTGTTGAAATCACAAATTTTCCCATGATCTTACTGATTTTGTGTTACTATAAATTAATAATACCGGTTTCTTGCAACGCTAATTTAAACAACTGTCTTTTAAATCAAAATTAAATTATTGATTCCTTGTTTGTTTTCATTGGTATTAATGAATGCTTGGCAATTTGGTTTTGCGGGGTAACAAATGTAGGTCCCGGATGATATACCTATAAAGAATGCAGGTTTAATCATTAATGAAGACTATTATGAAGAAGGTTTTACAAGGTACATTGGTCATGTTGTCGATATGGCTGATAGGGCATCATTCGGTGAAGGCACAGGACCGCGCCCCCTGGCAGATCGGTTTTTTCGGAGGTGCCAGTGCCCCGTTGGGCACTTATCGCGGGGATACCGCCCGTGCCGATATGGGGTATGTAGGCGGGCTGTTTGCCGATTACTATTTTGGTGGCCGTTTCGGTGTCGGCGTCGATGCACGTTTTATCCGGCATCCGCAGCGGGGAAGTGATAGCTTGATTTTTAGCAATGGATACATGGCTACCGTTTACAGTGGCCCAGCGTACTTCCAACACATTGGTCTGGCCGTTGGGCCTACTTACCAGTTCAAGGCCAAGCGGGTCGCTGTGGATGTGTTTGCGAAGGGCGGGCTGTTGTTGCAACAATTCCCCGATTACCAGCGTGAAATGGTTTACGACATCAAGGACCCCCGGGGCGGTGTGATTAGCCAGTCTACCGTGATCCGGAAAACTGCCAATTCGTCCAATAGAGCTACTGCTTGGATGGGTGTGGGGGGCGTGCGCTTCAACTACGAAGTTGCCCGCAACCTGAGTTTATTTGTTCAAGGAGACTACCTCACCGCCTTCGGCACCCGTTTTGGTAATAAACAGAGCGAATTTTTCATCGAAGAGCACCCCGTATTGAAACCGCTTGAGGAATCGGATTATGTAGACAGCCCGCTGGAGTTTTTTGCAGAAGAACCCCAGCGACGCCGTACGTTTACCCAAGCTGTGAATATGGCCGTTGGCATCAAGTATGTATTCGGTCGAAAAAAAGATATCGAACCATCTGCAGCGCAGCCACCGGCGGCAGAAGATGCGGCCGTGAAACCAAAGGAACAAGCGAGCAAAGATATTGTGGTTGTAGTGAAAGATAAACAGACCGGTTTAGCATTGAGTGGGGTGAAGGTCGTAGTGGAGGGCAACGGTGTTGAATATATTGCTACCACCAATGCTAATGGTGAAGCCGAACGGCTGGTGGCGGCGGCAAGTGGGACATACCGTGTTTCGGGGGTGAAGAATGGTATCGCTGCGACCGAGGCCACCGTTACGCTGGCCGATTTCGAACGGGCTGGCCAAGTGATCTACAAAGAACTGTTGCATGACGACCCGCGGTTTACGTTGGTAGGTGAGACGATTGAATGCGATACCCATACCAAGATGCCGGGTATCAATACGACGTTGACCAACGAGGTGTCTGCCGCCAATATGAGCCAAGTCTCGGATGCTGAGGGCAAGTTTATCTATCAATTGGACCAGCGGGCGGTTTATAACGTCGTGGCCAACCAAACGGGCAAATATTCGCAGACAGAGCGCATAAGCACCGAAGGATTGGATCGCAGCAAAACGCTCTATGTAACCCTTAAACTGGGTGTCTGCGCATTGGAGGAAGGTACCTCTTGGGTGGTCAAGAATATTTTATACGATTTCGACAAGAGCAATATCAGGCGTGATGCGGCACTTGTGCTTGATAACGTAGCCAACACCTTGCAGCAGAACCCGACGTTGCGGATCGAACTGTCTTCACATACCGATAGCCGTGGCAAGGATGCATATAACATGAGATTGTCCCAACGGCGAGCCGATGCCGCAGTAAATTACCTGGCGTCAAAAGGGATCAGCCGTGGGCGGATGATCGCTAAGGGCTACGGCGAAACGCGGTTGGTAAATGCATGCGAAAACGGGGTGGATTGCCTGGAAGAAGATCACGAGCAAAATCGCCGTACCGAAATCAGGGTATTAAGTTATTAATTTCGTCAAACGAGCAGAACGGGTCTCCGCGGTGGGACCTGTTGTGCTTTTACATTATGAAGATCCGATGAAAACATTTGTTAGATATTTTTTCGGCTTTCTATTATTTACACTTAAGTGGGTATTCAGAACACCGTAATGCTCGGTCAATGGATGCGCTTGGTGCGCCACCACGCCCAGCCGACGAGGCAGGAAGCGAGTATTGCGATGAAAATGATGGATAGCCGGTATAATCCAGGGTGAGGGGGCCGTATAACGATGCAGGTATCGGTCCCTGTAAACTGTAGTGATGCCCAATACCACGGGTTTTGCGCAGTCTTGGGGGCAGCAGCTATGTAACGGCGCTTTGCAAGTGCGAGCGCCTCGGCTGGATGGCCCGTTTCGCTGAGAGCCTCATAAAATGACCGGGTGAGTGCGGTAGTAGCCCGGTCGTCAACCGACCAGTAAGCGGCAACCACCCCTTGTACACCTTTACTAAGAAATGCCTTGTTTAGGCTTTCCAGGCCTTCGCCAGGTAACCATTCGCCTGAGGCGGTTTGACAGGCCGAGAGGAAGACCAGCGGTGACGTGGCCCGGGCATATCGGAGCTTACCGAGTGTGAGCGGTTGGTTCAAGGCGATATAAGGGTCGGTGTGGCCATCGGCAACGGCATGGGCCGCGATGTGGATGAGATCACCGTTTTCCAGTGCGTGGAAGAAAGTACTGTCCGTAGCTTCGTCATCCCAAAAGGAAACGGCCCGGAATCGTTTGGCCAAATGTGCCGCTTCTTGGGTAACGGCAGGCAAGTCGCGCAGGCCCGAGGCTGCGTCGTAACGGCTTTTGGCGAAGACCCGTACAGCCGGGTGCTGTTGCATGGATGTATGGTCCGATGCGGTTTGCAGAAGGAAGGTATACGTGTATTGTATGACGTGTCCATGTCCAAGAAATTGCTGGTCGTGTATCAACGCGTCAAAAGGCAACATGAATAGCAAACCATCGGGCGAAATGTTGAGTCGGGCATCGGTATCTGCGTTTAACGAAGGGAGGAGCATGTCTGCTATCCGAGATGCTCGGCGTGTGTAGGCGTGCGGATCGTTATCATATGAGTCTGGGCCGTCAGCGAAGTACGATTTGATGAACCCCGATAATCCGGCGAGGGAATCGGCGGGGACACGGTGGACGGACGCGTGGCGATCCTTAAATGAAGTGACATAAGCATCGCCTACGGGCGTGATGAAATAGCTTATTAACGTTGAAGAATCGGATAGCGTGGTAAGTTGTCGTATGAAGGCACTTGCATCCGGAGGCCCGAACGATTGGTTGAAATGTGTCTCTGTCAATTGGAACTCAAATGCCACTTGTTCGGCTTCGTATGTCAGTCGGCTTTTTTCCAATGAATCCGTGGCTTGGGCAATCGCTTGATAGAGAAGCTGTAATTGTTGGCGCTTGCGCAACTGCGGGTCATCATTATCACGCCACTGCGCGGTACGGTTTATTTCCTGAAGGAGTTGGCGCCCCTTGGAAAGCTCCGTTAACCAGCACAGGGTCTCGGCGAGCGATTGCCGTTTGGTGCTGGCCTGTTCAACCGTGTAGGCATTCCACAACTGATCTGCCGCTTCGCCCAATAAGCCACGATTCCAGGCAGAGTTTTGGTAGTGGCTCTCGTTGCTCACAATTAATTGCTGGGTATAATAAGCGTTTTCGATGGCTTTAGCGTAATAGTGGATAGTGGAATCTGAATGGCCAATGACCGCGTGCGTGCGCGCTAATCCTAAAAGGGCCTCGGTATATGTGTAGTCTGGAAAATAGAGGGTGGGAGACGCGGGAGCGAATGCGTGTAACGCTCGCTTGAAATCCTTTATGGCATCGGTATCGCGTTGGAGCCGGTAGTAGAGGCTGCCGCGGGCATGGTAGTATTTGGCCCGGTCGCGCTGCTTGCTGTCGGGAAAAGTATGTTCCGTTACCTCAATGGCACGATTTAAATAACGGAGTGCGTTGTCCAGCTGTCCCTGCTCGACCGCCAGGACCGCTTGTTGGTGCAACGTATTGGTATACCATATCACGGTATCGCCCACTGGGCTTCGGGAAGCAAATCGTTCTATCGCCAACGCGTTATACCGGCGTGCACTATCTAACCTGCCAAGTTGTTGGTAAGCACTCGCGAGGATATTGTACAGCAGTGCGACAGAGGGATGCCCGCGATCAGTATATTGCAGGCCTTCTTCACAAATGCGCAAGAGACTGTCCGGCCGACCTATTTGTTGGTAGGCCGTGGCAAAGTTGGTAAACAAAGCGGGCAGCTCCGTGTTGTCTCCGCGCCTCTTTGCATGCGTAACCGCCAGTTCGTGAATATGCAGGGCCTTTTGTAAATCGCCGATTTGGGTATACAGGTTACCCAACGGCTTGGCGATATATAGTATGAAATCGGGTTCGGCTAACTGATGGGTAGCGCAGTATTCCATCGCCTGCTCATAATATTTGACACTGCCCAGCAGATTGCCAGCTTCCCGCAAGCCGTAGCCGATGTTCAACAGCAGCCATGCATACATCTCCCGGCCTTCGGCGGTGCCAGGCAGGGCCGGTAGGAGGTTTACGAACGAATCGGGATTATGGATGAATTGGTCGGGATGGTCATAGGCAATGTTGCCCAGGTATTCCAATTGCGTCAGGATCGCTAACGTATCTGCCGGGGGAACCACGGCAAGTATCGCGTCTTGTGGAGGGTTGGCTGCGCGGTGGCAGGCTGTGCAGTTAGCTAACCAAGCAGCCATTACCACGAACGCCACGTATCGCCATCTTAGAATCGCCATGCCGCATATAGCTGGCCGAACTGGCCCTCGTTGCCCCCGAAAGCATAGCGCAGACCTAAAACCGGTCCTAGGTACGTGCGTCCGAAATTGATGTCGGCAAAAGGTTGGATGTGCAACCTGCCCATTGCCATCCGCTCATCGGAATAGGGTAAGCGGGCAGCGAGTTCTCCGGCCGCCGCGAGCAGGTGATACGTTCTTTCCTCCTTGTATTTGGTGTTTATCGTCGTTTCGGCCAGAGCGCCCACGCCTGCGGACACCCAACGGTTGAAGTTGTACCGGAGGTGCAGTGGCACCATCCGCAGTTGGATAAAGCGCGTATGGATATGACGGTCGTACCGTTCGTATTTATACGGCTGTGTGCGGTCCGTTCCGGGGTATGTATATTCAATCTCACCGGGTTCATACAGCGTGGTCGCCTCGGAGGCCCGGTAGGCATTGGCGTATACTTCCACCTGCCAATAGAGCTTGCGATAGGGCGCGATGGGGGCCAGTCCAACACCCAGCATGGGGCCGTTGTTTACGGTGGTCGTCGTTGCATCGCTGTTTGGTGGTTGCAAGAAAAGGTGGTAACCTATGAACACCATCGGCGAGAGGCCCTTCTTGAAGCGTCCGGTAGAGAAATTGGTGGTGATAGGCTCGTTTTTGTCGAAATAGATGTCTGTTCGCCCCCTAAACGATTGGTTAGGCAGTTTCTTTTTAGGACGTACGGTGAAACGGATAAAGCCCTGTGTACTGTCTTTGTCATGCACATCGGGTGCTTTCGATCCGGGAACGGCGATGTTTTTGAAGTGGAATACGAGCGTGTCCGGGCCCTTTAGGCCATACTGGTAACAGGGTGCCTGCTGGGCCGTGGCACAGGAGTCGACCTCGGGATACAGGTTAAGTAGCTGGAAAGAGCTGGGGTCGAGCACCTCAGGGAGTTTGATTTCGAGCCGGATGTTTTTTGCATCGCCCTCACCATCATTCTGGAATTGCACTTTGTATGTCAGCGCTTTGCGCTTCGATAGCAGCCGATAACTGAGACGGGATTGCTTGAGCGACATTTTATTGGGGTCGTGTGACGTAACGATGGGTACATCCAGCCGATGCACACGGGCCGGGCCCTTTTCCGGTACGAAAACGCCGGTAATGGTTACCGTGGCATTGGTGTCGGCCAGCATTTCGGGGGTAATATCCAGGTTAATCAATGAAAACTGTGCATTGGCCCTACCATCTACTTCGTAGGAGGTCACGGTTTTGTAGCTATTGTATAGTTCGGCGAAATAGGCGATAGACTCGTTCCCTTTAAAATCCATTTCTTCGCGGATTCCGTAATCGGGGCTTCCGCTTTGGGTTATGGTTACACTGGGTATGGCGGCCCATAGGCTTTCAAGGGTTTTCGGGTCATCGGCAGGGGTGATGACCTCCTCGTTGTAGGTGGTTTGACCGGCATAGGCAAATCCTTCCGGTCCGAAAATCTTTTCGTTGGTTAGCAAAAATACCCTTCCTTTTTCGGTGGTGTTTATGCCGGCAATCACAACCATATCCTGCCCCGGCAATGCATTGGCATTTTTGGAAAGCTTAAAAGTGCCGTCGGTGTTGAAAAAGTTTTGTTCGGCTACGGAGGCAATCGGCTTCGGTGCCACGTTGGTAGAATCTACATTGATTTTCCTTGTCGGTCGCTTCGGTCGCGGACCATTGTCGTAGTTGTTGACGGTATAAAGCGTCACCGCATAATCGCCGGGTTTGGCATATTGATGCTTGGGCGCCTCTTCGGTGCTAAAATGGCCGTCGCCGAAATCCCATAGGTACGTGTAGAATGGCTGTCGGCCACCCGGGATGCCAGCGAGCTGGGGCAATACCGCTTGGAAGGAGGCTTGGTTTCCGAGGAATTGTACCTCGATTTTAGTTTCGACGGTGTCTACGGCATTGGCGCAAGTGGTGCCGCAAGCAAAGACTAGGGAGAATAGCGCCAGGTAGTGTATTATTGTCATCGTAGTTCAATGGGCGATTTCGGTGAAAAGTAAGAATTTTTTTTATTTTTACATCCATCACATCCAATACATCATGCATCCGGACCAACGATTTATTAATTCGCTGCAGCACAACGACAGTCAGGGGATTGCGGAGATTTACCGCCTATATGCCGATAAGATTGTGCGGATGATTCGCCATAACAATGGGGATGAGGCGGACGCTGCTGATATCCTCCAGGAAGCATTGATAGCCATTTACCGGCTGAGTGCGGATGGAAATTTCAAGCTCACCTGTCCTTTTGAAGCTTTTTTGGTAACTGTCTGCAAGCGGAAATGGTTGAATGTGTTGAAAAAAAGGTCGGTCAACCCCGTAACAAAGTCCTTGGATGAGGGATTTACCTTTGAACGGAGCGACGAGATGGAGGCCAATGGACTCGCTGACCAGTTGGAGCGGGAAAGCACGTTGATGCAGGTGCTGGAATCAATGGGTTCAACCTGCCGTGAGCTCATCAAAGCGTGCATGGGGAAAGAGCACCAGGAAAAAGTGGCAGAGCGATTGGGGCTGACCTACGCGTATTTGCGTAAGAAAAAAAGCGAGTGCATGGCGCAACTGGGAAAACTAGTGAAAGCGCATCCGTTGTTTAACCGTGAACAGTAGACGACATGGACAATTTTTTTGAATCTATCCAAGACTACCTCGATGGTGCTTTATCGCCAGAAGAGCACCAACGTTTTGAACGTGAGCTTGAACGTAACGAACCATTGCTATTGGAAACCGACAACCAGCGGATGTTGAGGGAGGTCCTTGGGAAGCAAGTTGCCGCAGCGCCGATGATCCCACTGTTGCGAAACACGTTGAAAGAGGTGAGCGATCGACATTTCGGCAGCGTACGCAAGAAAAAGAAAATCACCGTGGTACGGTGGCTGGCGCCTCTTGCAGCAGCGGCAGTGATTTTGGTGGTAGTTAACTTTATGGGTTGGTTTGCTGCAGATTACGATGCGCTTCCTCCTATGCCTTCTTCGGTAACACGCGGTGCTGTGGACGATAGCGCCGTTTCGCAAGCCACCGAAGCCTACAATGTGGGAGATTATTTGCAAAGTATCGGTTTGTTCCGGCAATTAATGGCGGCAGACCCGACCGTAGCACGGTATCCCTACTATTTGGGGTTAAGCTACATCGGAAATGAAGATTACCAACGGGCGATCGAGCAGTTGCAAGCCGTCGCTGATGGAAAATCGGTATTTGCCGAAGACGCCTGTTATTTCACCGCGGTAGCGTTGTGGAAGTTGGGTAAGGACAAAGAAGCACTTGTATATATGCGGAAAGTAACCGAAGCCAGCGAATACTACCGGAAAGCCGAGAAATTACGTAACAAGTTGGACAACTAGGTCTTATCTAGCAAGGTCGACGGAGCAGCTTTGTAATGTGTGGGGGGACGGGCGAAAAGAAAAAAGATTTGAGCTGAGGTTTTGCGTTAAATGTTAGCCCAAACGTTGTGCCAACAAAATGAAAAGAGGCCACCAACTTTCGCTAATAACTTCATTTTCAGTGTGTAGGTGGGTTGTCAGATGTCGAGCTTTTTGGAGGATTACCAGGCAGTATTAAACACAAAGAATCTGATAGAATAAGCAGAGCACAATATTTCAATCAAACTGCCTTTCGTCGACAACAAATGCCTTTCTCTCATTTACCTGCAAACATCAACAAACAAAAAATAATTGTTCGGTATTAAAAACTATTATCGTAATATTGCGATACTAAAAAACAAGGACATGGGACTTACTAAAACAGAAATATTTACGGACGGACAGAACAGATTGGCTGCTTTGTTTAAAGCCTTGGGGCATCCGGCAAGGATCGCCATCCTTCAGTATATCATCAATCAGAAAGCCTGTATCTGCAATGATTTGGTCGATGAATTGGGATTGGCACAGGCCACCATTTCACAGCACTTAAAAGAGCTAAAGCGCATTGGTATTATCCAGGGAACGATTGAGGGCAAATCCGTTTGCTATTGCATTGATGAAAAACTGTGGAAACAAATCCAAGCGGAATTTAATGTGTTCTTTAACCAAGAGGTAAAAGTAACTGGTTGCTGCCCGTAATATTTTTTAACTCTTATCATCGTAATATTACAATATATTGTTTAATATAAATTTACTTTCATGAAACTATCAGCAATCAAAGAAATCCTGCCAACACTGGACAGTGTCGAATTTCAGCTAGCCAATGGAACCTTTGTTCCCGAACACTTCCACGTGACGGAGATCGGACAGATCACCAAACATTTTATTGATTGCGGCGGTGTTATCCGTACAGAGAAAGCCGTAAATTTCCAACTGTGGGATGCCAATGATTACGAGCACCGATTGAAGCCCACCAAGCTGTTGAACATCATCAAGCTATCAGAAGAAAAATTGGGCATAGCGGATGCCGAAATAGAGGTAGAATACCAAACCGAAACAATCGGCAAATTCGACCTGGATTTTGACGGCCGGCATTTCATCTTAAAGAACAAACAAACAGCCTGTTTGGCAAGCGATGCCTGCGGTATTCCGGAGGAAAAGCAACGCATAAAATTGGTGCAACTGAAAAGCGATTGCTGTTCACCTAATTCGAGACATTGTTAACTAATAAAAACGAACCGCAATGTATAAGAATTTAGCTGAAACCCTAAAGGGGATTATTGACGACCAAACAGTAAGCGAGGAGCGTAAGGCCATACTTCAACCGCTGATAGACTATGTACAGCAGAAAGCAAGTAGCGGTGCGGATATAAACATCAATTTCATCTGTACCCATAATTCGCGTAGAAGCCATTTCGCACAGGTATGGGCGCAGGTGGCAAGTGCATACTTCAATATCCCGAGTGTACATTGCTATTCTGGCGGTACGGAGGAAACGGCACTATTCCCGAAAGTAGTGGAAACATTGGGCGACCAAGATTTTCATATTTTCAGGATTGCGGAAACCGAAAATCCGGTATACGCTATAAAATACGGGGATAATGCCTTGCCAATCATCGGGTTTTCTAAGAAGTACGATGACCCTTTCAACCCTTCATCGGCATTTGCCGCTATTATGACCTGCTCGCAGGCCGATGGCGGATGCCCGTTTATTGCAGGTGCGGAAAAGCGAATACCCATTACATTTGAAGACCCCAAGATTTCAGACGGTACGCCCGAACAGGCACAGATATATGCTGAAAGGAGTTTGCAGATAGCAAAGGAGATGTGCTATGTTTTTTCAATGATTAAAAGTTAGCCGATGCAACCGAAATTAAAGTTCCTTGACCGTTACCTTACCTTATGGATATTCCTTGCGATGGCGGCTGGCGTAGGCTTGGGTTATTTTTTTCCGAACATTTCCAATGCTACCCATGCTTTCTCCGTAGGCACGACCAATATCCCTTTGGCGATAGGGCTTATATTGATGATGTACCCGCCATTGGCTAAGGTGGATTATTCGTTGTTGCCCAAAGCACTTAAAGACACCAAAGTAATCGGCATATCGTTATTGCTGAATTGGATTATCGGTACGGTACTGATGTTTGGTTTAGCCGTTTTGTTCTTACGGAACGAACCCGATTACATGACAGGTCTGATATTGATTGGTTTGGCAAGGTGTATCGCAATGGTCATCGTATGGAGTGACTTGGCAAAAGGGAACAGGGAATATACGGCATTATTGGTGGCACTGAACAGTATCTTTCAGATAATAAGTTACAGCTTCTTTGTTTGGCTGTTCATCAACGTATTACCAAACAAATTAGGCCTAGCCAATTTCAACGTAAGCGTATCAATGAAAGATGTTACTGAAAGCGTGTTGATATATTTGGGTATTCCTTTTTTCGCAGGTTTTATTAGCCGTTATGCACTTGTAAAGCTAAAAAGCATAGAATGGTACAATAGAAAATTCATACCCAAAATATCACCGATTACTTTGTATGCCTTATTATTTACCATCGTATTGATGTTCAGTCTGAAGGGCGACACGATATTGGAGTTGCCAATGGATGTCCTAAAGGTAGCTATACCGCTAGTCATCTATTTCGTTTTGATGTTTTTCGTGAGCTTCTTTATCAGCAAATCATTGAAGGTTCCCTATGGCAAAAACGCATCCATTGCATTTACCGCCACAGGAAATAATTTTGAACTGGCGATCGCCGTATCGATCGCGGTATTTGGCATCCACTCGCCACAGGCATTTGTGGGCGTCATCGGCCCACTTGTGGAAGTGCCGGTACTGATACTGTTGGTAAGGGCAAGCCGGTGGCTGAAAAAGCGATATTATTTAAATTTATCTACCTTTAGAACGAAAATATGATCAATGGGAAAAACCGTACATAAATACTTTACTATCAAGGATAAAACCGAGCCGCATCAGCACATTAAAATCGCGGAGTTTCGGAAAAATGTGCGTAAAACCAATCCCCATAAGCACAACAACTACTTTGAATTCGTTTTCCTGGTACGGGGCAGCGGTTCGCACACCATCGATGGTAGGGCGTATATCGTAAATCCCCCGGTTCTGTTCATTATTCGCAGAGATCAGGTGCATCATTGGGAGCTTGATGACGAGCCGGAAGGATATGTACTGATCATCAAAAAACAGTTCATCGATGATTGTGTTGACAAGGCATTGAAGGAATTCTTGTTGCGGATGAGCGGCCATAGTTGCTTTTATCTGGAAGACGCCACCCCCGTCACAGCGTTGTTCGGACTGTTGCTGGCTGAGTGGCAAAAACCGGCTCACGGAAACGCCGAGGTGACGGAAGGCTTGCTCAAGGCTCTTTTAGGAATTTCGTTGCAACAAGCACCCTATCCCAAGAAGCAGTCCAGGACCAAGACGGATATCTACCAGCGTTTTGAAGAGCTGCTCGGGCATACCGACACGCTTCATAACAGCGTGGCCCATTATGCGCTGTTGTTAAATACGACCCCTCAGAACCTGAACGCAGTCTGCCGCAGAGCAACCGGTGAGCCAGCGGCTTCGGTACTGGCGGCACACCTGCTGGGGGAGGCTAAACGTCTCCTGCTTTACACAGATCTAACCGTAGGGCAGATCGCGGCCCGTCTGAATTTCAAAGATGGCTCACATTTCATCAAGTACTTCAGGCGACATATTGGATCTACCCCTCATGCCTTCCGGCAATTGGAATAGGCCTAGAACTCTTTCTCGCCGAATTCGCTAGCAGGTAACTTGATCTGTCGGGTTAGTCGGTTCAGGTTAAACGAAAGGTTGAGCATGATCACATCGGTTTCATAAATATAATTGGTTGTGGTATAAAAGTCAGGCGCCCACGTAGTAATCCGCTGCTCGTTGCTCGGCAAAATACCCATCCCGATGTTCTGCCATTGCACCAGTGCCGTCAGCGCACCATCCATAAACGTATGCTTCAGCGAGAGATTGGGGGAAAGGAAACGTGAATCTTCCCCCTGTACGGTCGGTCTGGCAGACAGGTAATTGACGTTGCCCTGGATACTGAATTGCCTTGTCAGCTGAAAATTGACGTTGCCATTGATCGAATACACCCATGCTTGGTTCTCACGGGTTTCGACGTAATCCAAAACAATCCCGGTTGTGCGGCTATGGTACACGTTGGCGCCCAGGTACAACTGCGCCCATTTTGCCAGTGTATAATTGGTGCCGAACTCAAAGCCAATGCGGCTCGCCCGATTGGCATTGGTAAAGACACGGTTCAGAATGGTATCGGCAAATACACTGTTGACACGTTGGATGGGATTTTTGATATCCTGAAAATAGGCCGTTGCAAAAAATGAACCCTGTTTAAATTCGTTGATAATCCCGAGTTCAGCCAGGTAGATAAACTCAGGCAACAGATTTACGTCACCTTGTTCCAGTGTTTCCGAATGTTCCCGTTCGGGAATAGGGTTTAACTCAAAATTACTGGTACGTTGCACCCGCCGGCTTACACCGGCTTTGACCTTCCATCCGTCATCAAAATTATACAGCGCGCTGGCAGAAGGGAAAAAATTGTGCAATGCCAGTAGGTACCTATCATCATTGATGGAGTGGACATCCAAATCGCGATTGGCATATTCATAGCGCAGGCCACCGCTATATTCCAGCCGGGCGACCTTGCCCGAATACTGTGTGTATACCGAATGAATTTGGTTGATTGCCTTTACATCGCCCGTGAACTCAGGTGCTGTCGAGAAGCCGGTTTCACCGATTTCCTTTACCGAATATAAGAATTGTCCATCCTGGATATCCAACCGGTACTGATAGCCGCTTTCCAAAGTTCCTTGTCCGATGGGTATCGCAGCGTCAATTTTCCCACGGAATCCATCCAGCGGGTTCCGGTAAGTGCTTACCGTATTTTGTGTCGTATCGCCCGCCGCGATATTTCGGTTAAGGGTCGAGCCATTCAGGCCGGCATGTTCATAGAGCGTAGAAAAACTAAGCTTGGTGCCACTTGAAAAGGTATGGCTATAATCGAGATTACCCAAGAGAAAATCACCCTGCTTATTCTGGAGGTTGGCATTGAAATACCGATGTCGTCCAATGACGGTACCGGTACCAACTTCAGTTGTGACGTTGTCATAATCAATGTCTGCAATCCGATCCTGGAATTTATGGCCGGCGAAGAAACCGGCGGATAGCTGGTTACGGGTGTTCGGCGTGAAGATGACGTTGAACCGCCCGCCGTAATTGTATTTGTCGAAACTGCGTTCACCATAGGAGGGGAACGAAGTCTTTCGGCCGCCAATGATGGTAAAGACGTCCCCATCGCGGAGACCGGCATTGTCATTGCGGAGGTAGTTGGCGCTTGCCGAGATATCCCATTTGCCTTTCCGAAAGTTTGCCGTTACATCGGCGCCGTAGCGCTGCTGCCTTTCGGCATTGCCATAGTCATTGGAGGATGGTGTTCCCCCCTGGATATTAGCGATAAGCGCAAATCCATCAGCCACCCCTTTTTTGACCGTCACATTAATGATACCGCCCCTGCCGTCGGGGTCGTATTTCGCTGAGGGCGAGGTAATCAATTCGACGTTTTCAACCTGGTTTGCCGGAAGCTGACTAAGGACTGTGGCCGCATCGGTCTGTACAGGTTTTCCGTTGACCAGCACGAGGAACCCCTGGGCACCCCGCATAGTGATTTGGCCCTGACCATCTACCGAAACCGACGGCATGTTACGGATCACGTCGATGGCCGTACCTCCCTTGGCAGCCTCGAATTGCTCCGCCCGGTAAACCTGCTTATCGATTTTGTTGACGCTTTGCAGCTGGCGACCCGTCACTTGCACTTCGTTGAGAAATTGCGGGTTCAATTTGAGTGCAATACGGCTCAAATCGACGACTTGTTTATCTCCAACCATTTGGCGCGATGATTCAGCAGTCTCATAACCTAAAAATTGCAGCCGCACGAAGTAATCACCTGGCTTCACCTTATCAAATAAAAAGCTGCCGTCTGATCCGGAGAGCTGACCGTTAACCAGAGAGGAATCTTTGGCAAGATGCAATGACACGCTGACAAAAGCTAAGGGACTTTCGGCCATCTTATCAAAAGCGACACCTTTGACGGATCCTGTTTGTGCGATAAGCTCCCCTGTCAGTAAAACCAGTACGCAGGCGAGCAGCAGGTATATTTTCTTCATTCTCTGTCCGAGATGATGTTGATAGCTAATTAAATATTGAACGCAGCAAAGTTAATTGGATAACCTGTCGATTTATGGTTTATTTGAAAATATGGCGGTACAAACCAAACGTAAAGGAGTCTGTCTGAATTGGTCACGGCAGGTAAAGTTACTAGGTAATGATAGTGTCGATTTTGTTGTAAAATTCGCTCTTGAATTGCCTTTAAAGTGGGTTTATTCGGATTATAATACCGAGTAATTATTTTTAGCGAATTACGGCACTATTCTTAGTGGTAGGGGAACTTTACAAATGTCAAACTTTTTAGCCGACTACGAAGCCATTATGGATACGAATAACTTCTTCGAATAAACACGTTGTTCAATCAGTCTGTTTCTACGTCGGAGGCAGTTTTTTTGACCCCAATATGCAAATACAAAGGATTTGTCATAGGACAACCATAACCAAGTCATTGGTGCAAGCTTGCACACTCCTTTTCCAATATACCGTGTATAACGATAGGTGGCTTTGTCCACCTTTGAATGGTCGCATCCAACAGCAGCGGTAATTGGGAACTGAATCCGCCGATCTCACCTGTTGTAAGTCCAATGACGACCATTGGTATTTTCGTATGTCGTATCACATAGGAGCACATAATACACGGCTCATGTGTGGTATACATAATGCAATCTGATAGGTCCTGTTTTTCAATCTGTTTTGTGGCATGGCGTATGGCTTCGATCTCGGCGTGGAAGGTAATGTCCCCGTGTGCTTTTCCGCCTTCAATCCCTTCCCCGATGACGGTGCCGTTCTGAACGATTATCGAACCGACTGGACTCTCTCCACGTTGCCGGGCAATTTTGGCGAGGTTTATGCATATACCCATGTAGGATTCGTGTTGCTTTAATTTTATATTTTCCATACGGACAGTTGCTACAAAAAACTGTTACAAAGCGGCGCCAACAGTTGAAACAACAACCTTACATGATAGTTGTCAAAACGTCTCTTTCACAATCGCACCACCTGTTATTCCCAGGGAGGAGAGCTGTTGTTCAACGGCCTGCATCATGGGGTCGGGCCCGCAGAGGTAGACATGTTCCAGGTGTCCGTCCATATATTGTTTAATCAAATCCGCCGAGATGTAACCATGCCGAAAGTCCGCGTTTTCTTCATCAGATAGTACATTGATGAAGTTGTCGCCCAACAGCCGGCTGAACCAATCTTCAAGGATAATATCCGCTTTGGTTTTATTGGCAAAGATAAGTTTATTATTACCGATTCTGTTTTCCTTTTCAAGCTGTTTCAGGATGGCAATGAAAGGTGTGACACCGGCACCGCCTGCAATGAAAATACCCTCGCCTTTATAGGCGATATCTCCAAAAATATCGTGGATAATCAATTCATCCCCTTCGGTAAGTGAAAGCAATTGTCCGGTTACGCCATGGCGTGCAGGATAAGTTTTGATTGTAAACGCAATGTGATCATCGTCTGGCAGGGAAGTAAATGTAAATGCCCTCATTTCCTGCTCCCAGCCCTGCTTGCCGATGGATATATCTGCAGCCTGCCCGGGGGTATAGGTTATTCCAGCTGGTTTCTCGGCGGTTATCCCCAGCACATCATGCGTGAGGTGTACGGTAGATAATATTTTAATGCGCTCCATTGTATATTATATTAGTATCGTGTATATGTGATAAAAATTCTTGTTTTATAGCTTGATCCTCGAATTGCCCCGAGTAACTGGCTGTGACGGTGCGGCTGTTGGTGTCTTTGATGCCCCTCGATGCTACACACAGATGGTCGGCCTCTATAACGACCCCCACATCGTTATGCCGCAAGGCTTCTTTCATTGCGGATGAGATCTGCATGGTCAGCCGTTCCTGCACCTGCGGGCGTTTGGCGTAATACTGTACCAACCGGTTGATCTTGGATAGGCCGATGACCTTGTCGTAGGGAATATAGGCGACGTGTAATCGGCGCGAAGCGGTGTATCCGTTACGGTATTGACCGGATTGATGGTTGTAATTTCCTGCATAGATAGCATAATCAAAGTCCGTTTATTTCCTTCATGACATTTTCCACCATAGCATCGCAGTAAATCAGGTTGAACTCGAACAGTTCACTGGCGGAATAGGTCTTTTCTATTTCACCGCGCAGCATAGTCTTTGCCCTGTTTAACCGTACCTTTACATTAGCCTTGCTGATGTGGAGCATTTCGGCGGTTTCCGCCACATTCAGTCCGTTTATCTCCCGCAGCGAGAAGACCATCCGATAATCAAGGGGGATTTTCCCAAGCGCGTTTTCAATAATATGCCCCAATTCATGGTTCTGGACGATGCTGTCCGTATCGCTGTGAGTATGGGTAAACATGGGTGTCGATTGGTCGTTTACATCCTGCATGACTTCGTTCTTAAAACCTGACTTTTCCTTTTTCCGGTAGCAGTTATTCATCATGATACGGATAATCCATGTTTTGAAATTAGCGCGGCCTTCAAACTGCGACAGACTCCTGTATGCGTCAATAAAGGTTTCCTGCATGAGGTCCTGCGTGTCCTGGTGATTGTAGTTGTATGACCGGCCGATTTTGTACAGATAAGGGTTGAACCGCCGAACAATAATTTCATAGAGGGCCTTTTCGCCGCCCATAACCCGCCAAATGATTTCTGCTTCGGTTAATTTTTCAGATGGGACCATGTTTATGCTACTATTTTGGCAATCCTCGCCATTGACAGGGCAGCGATTGCCATCACCAGGTCACGCACAGCAACATCCACATAATTGAAGCCGGCCAATAGCGTGAGGGCGATGACGGTGAGCCACGCAGCCACAATGTATCCGCCAATCTCGGGTTTTTTTAGCACAATGAGGCCGGCAACGATTTCAATAATGCCCACAACCATCATAAAGGTTGCTGCTGAAAATGGCAGGAGGCTAGCCATTGACGGGTTCAGGTACTGGTCCCAGTGGGTAAGCAGGTTGGTAAATTTGTCCGCCCCCGCTACGATGGGTACGATAACAAAGGTGTACTTTAACAGGTTGAATGTTTGTTTTAACGATTGCTGTGCATTTTTCGATTCCATGACTTTTCGTATTTATATGTTACTGGATGGTTAGGGTGAACATGGACCAGAAAGGTTACAAAAAAGCCACGAGTCCTTAAAAGAAGTCGTTACATCTACTATTGATGCAAGCGGAAAATATAGCTATGGCAAGGGTATATGCTACATACGGGGTCTTGAATTGCCTTTAAAGTGGGTTTCTTCGGATTATAACACCAAGCAACGCACCCAGTTTTACGCTGCCCTTCAGGCATTAGTTACAGCACGAAAACAGGTAAAAGTCGAACCACAGAAATAAATCCGTTGCTTTTTGTATATTGCTTGTTGTTAGTGATTTGTGACAAAAAGAAAAGGCTTTCAGATGTACATCTAAAAGCCCTATTCTTGGTGGTAGCGGGGATTGGACTCGAACCAATGACCTTCGGGTTATGAGCCCGACGAGCTACCAACTGCTCCACCCCGCACTATCGTTTCTTTATGTTGAACCCCTGCAATCGCTGCGGGCTTTTTCAATTCTTTTTCCGAATTGGACTGCAAAGATATAATTTGTTTCTTTGCAAAGCAAATAAGATTGAAAAAAATGCCATACAAAGCAGGTTTCGTTAGTATTATCGGAAAGCCCAACGCGGGTAAGTCTACCTTAATGAACGCGTTGGTGGGTGAGAAGATGTCGATCATCACCCCCAAAGCCCAGACCACCCGACATCGCATTATTGGCATTGTCAACGAGCCGGAATACCAGGTTGTTTTTTCGGATACGCCCGGTGTAATTAAACCGGCGTATACATTGCAAGCATCCATGATGAATGCGGTGCAGGGGTCATTAATTGATGCAGATATCATCTTATTGGTTACCGATATACACGAACGGTACGATGAAAGCGATATCATCGAAAAACTCAAGAAAACGGAATCGCCGGTAGCCGTACTGATTAATAAAATCGACAAGTCCACGGCAGAGGAGGTGCAAAACAAGATCCGTTACTGGCAAGAGACGGTAGCTCCGAAGGTAACCTTGGCCATATCTGCGCTGCACGACCATAACATCCAGGCGGTGATGCAGTTTATCCTCGACCATCTGCCGGAGCACCCTCCTTATTACGAGAAAGATGCTCTTACTGACAAGAATGAGCGTTTTTTCGTCTCGGAGATTATCCGCGAGAAAGTATTTAAATTGTACGAAAAGGAAATCCCTTACAGCACGGAAGTGGTTATTACCGCATTCAAAGAAGAGGAGCATATCACCCGCATAAGCGCTGAAATCATTGTCGAACGCGATTCGCAAAAGAACATCATCATTGGCAAGGGGGGTATCATGATTAAAAAGGTAGGTACCTATGCGCGGCAAGACATCGAGGAATTTCTGCAAACAAAGGTGTTCTTGGAGCTTTTTGTGAAAGTAATCCCCGATTGGCGGAAAAAAGATAACTACCTGAAGCGGTTTGGTTATGAGCGGTAGGCCGAAAAATAAAATGCGCGGAATGCTTAGTTATCAAATAATTAATTATCTTTGCAGCCCCGCAGCAAAACGCTACCGGGGACTATGTTGGATACATAATTAACAAAAAAGAATGGCAGTTAAAATTAGATTGCAAAGACACGGTAAAAAGGGGAAACCTTTCTACCACGTAGTGGTGGCCGATTCACGTTCACCGCGTGACGGTAAGTTTATCGAGCGTATCGGCTCGTACAATCCCAACACAAATCCCGCTACCATCGATTTGAATTTCGATAAGGCACTCGATTGGTTGGATAAAGGAGCGCAACCCACGGATACAACCCGTGCGATTCTATCGTATAAAGGGGTCCTTTACAAAAAGCATTTGTTGGGCGGCGTGAAAAAAGGCGCTTTTGATGAAACGGCTGCGGATGCCAAATTCGAAGAATGGCTGAGCGCTAAAGAAGCGAAAATACAAGGTAAGCAAGACAACCTCGCAGAGAACAAGGCAGAAGCTAAGAAAGCTGCTTTGGCTGCTGAGGCGAAACGCAAAGCTGCGGTAGCTGCCGCGGTAGCTGCGAAGAACACACCACCGGCGGAAGAAACGCCTGAAGTTGAAGAAGTAGAAGCAACGGCTGAAGAGGCACCAGCGGTAGCAGAAGAAACGGCTGCTC
The DNA here is from genome assembly GCF_041925275.1 of Parapedobacter sp. 2B3. NCBI lineage: Bacteria > Pseudomonadati > Bacteroidota > Sphingobacteriia > Sphingobacteriales > Sphingobacteriaceae > Parapedobacter > Parapedobacter sp. 2B3. The sequence goes on from NZ_JBHEUZ010000012.1 coordinate 148,788, forward strand.
CTGCTGCTGAAGCGACCGAACCTGCTGCGGAAGAAGCTGCTGAAACGGCTGCTCCTGAAGCTGCTGCCGAACCAGAAGCCGCCGCCGAAGAGGCCCCTGCTGACGAAGAGAAAAAAGCTGAAGAATAAACGTTTATTCATCCAGCATGGAAGAGGCCGCTCAGGAAGGAAACCAAATCCATCCCGAGCGGCCTTTCTGTTTTGATCAACAATAACAAATTAGCAGCATTTCGAAATGGAAATAGCAGACCATTTTTATATTGGGTATATCAGTAAGACACGCGGGCTCAAAGGCGAGGTACAGTTGTTCTTCGAGTTTGAGGACTATAAAAGTCTGGAGCTCGATGTGTTGTTCCTGCAGGTTGGTGGCAAGTTGGTGCCTTATTTCGTAGCGAACGCCAATGTATTGCCTAACCGTACCGCCTACCTGTTCTTTGATGATGTGAATCATATTGATGCCGCAAAGTCGCTAGTGAGAAAGCACGTTTACCTGCCGAACAATAAGTTTCCTGAACGCCACCCCGACGATTTTCGGTTGACTGATCTGAAAGGGTATACGGTAGTGGATAAAACATGCGGTACGTTGGGCGAAATCAGTGAGGTACACCAATACCCGCAGCAATTTGTGGCTACGGTGATCCACAAGGGGAATGAGGTGCTGTTCCCGTTAACCGATGAATGGATGTTGTCCATCGATAAGGAAACCAACACGCTCGAAGTCGATTTGCCCGAAGGGCTGATCGATATCTATTCTTGAGTTCCGTCGGCGTACGCCGCGCGACAAATTCACTTTGCATTAAAAAAGAATTTGGCTAAGTTTGGCGGCTGCTTTAGTAAGGCCCGGCGATATGAAGATAACCGAACACATTAAAAATGCCAAGGGTAAAACCCTTTACTCGTTTGAGATACTACCGCCCATAAAAGGGCAGAGTATACAGTCTATCTTTAATGCCATCGACCCACTGATGGAGTTCGCTCCGCCTTTTATTGACGTGACCTACCTGCGCGAAGATTACATTTACAAGCAGCACCCCAATGGGTTGTTGGAAAAGGTGGCGTACCGGAAACGACCAAGTACGGTGGCCACCTGCGCGGCCATCATGAATAAGTATAAGGTTGACGCCGTGCCCCACCTTATTTGCGGGGGGTTTACGAAGGAGGAAACGGAGAATGCCCTCATTGATTTACAGTTTCTAGGTATTGACAACGTGTTGGTGCTGCGGGGTGACGCGCGCAAGAGTGATAGTTCTTTCATTCCCACCCCGGGGGGCCATGCGTACGCCTCTGACTTGTTGCAGCATGTGGTTAGTATGAATAATGGCCGGTACCTCCACGAGGATATGGAAAATTCGGAAAAGACCGATTTTTGCATCGGGGTAGCCGGGTATCCCGAAAAACATTTTGAGTCGCCCAATCTGGATACCGATTTCAGGTACCTGAAGAAGAAAGTGGAGTTGGGGGCCGATTTTATCGTAACCCAGATGTTTTTTGACAATAGTAAATATAAAGCGTTCGTTGACAAATGCCGGGCAAACGGTATCCACGTGCCCATCATCCCCGGTTTGAAGCCATTGACAAGCAGCAAACAGCTTGTCAGCCTTCCCAAGGTTTTCCACTTGGATATTCCCCTGGCACTGAGCGAAGCGGTACATGCCTGCAAATCGGAACAGGATGTCCGTGAGGTTGGCATCGAGTGGATGATTCACCAATGTAGGGAACTTAAAGCCATGGATGCCCCGGTACTGCATTTTTATACCATGGGCAATCCGAAACCGACCAAACGGATTATTGAAGCGGTATTTTAAACTGCCGGCGCCCCTACTCCTTGCCGATTTCCTTTGCCCATGTATCCCGTAGGGTCACCGTACGGTTGAAAATCAACTCGTCTGGTGCCGACCTGGTGTCAAGCGTGAAATATCCCTTACGGATAAACTGATAGCCTTTTCCCGGAACAGCATTCAACAAGTCGGGCTCGACATATGCGTTCGCGATAATTTGAAGACTATCCGGATTGACCGTAGCTCGAAAGTCGGTTTCTGCTGCCGGGTTTTCCACGTTGAATAGACGGTCGTATAGCCGTACTTCAACGGTTTCGGCGTGGGGTACGCTTACCCAGTGGATGGTTCCCTTTACCTTGATGCCGCTGGTATCTTCCCCGCTTTTTGATTCGGGGATGTATGTGCAGTGGATTTCAGTCACGTTTCCGTCTGCATCTTTCACAAAATCTTCGCATTTGACAATATAGGCGTGCTTCAATCTAACCATCAATCCGGGGCCTAGCCGGAAGAACTTTTTGGGTGGGTTTTCCATGAAATCTTCCCGTTCAATCCATAGCGTATTACTGAACGGGATGCCGCGGCTGCCCTCGCCATCGGCGGCTTCGGGGTTGTTCTCACCGGTTAATAGCTCCTCTTTCCCTTCGGGGTAGTTGGTGATGACGAGCTTGATGGGATCGAGTACAGCCATACGGCGCCACGCGGTCCTGTTGAGGTCCTCCCGGATGCAGAACTCAAGCAGCCCAACGTCGATAATGTTTTCCCGTTTGGCCACCCCGATACGTTCACAGAAATTGCGGATACTTGCAGGGGTGTAACCCCGACGGCGCAATCCACTGATGGTGGGCATCCTCGGGTCATCCCAGCCCTCCACATACTTCTCATTGACGAGCTGGAGCAACTTCCGTTTGCTCATTACCGTGTAGTTTAGATTGAGCCGTGCAAATTCGTACTGCTTGGAAGGGAATATTTCCAGCTCTTCGATCAGCCAATCGTAAAGCGGCCGGTGTGGTATAAATTCGAGGGTACAGACCGAGTGTGTTATCTGTTCGATCGAATCGCTTTGTCCATGTGCGAAATCGTACATGGGATAGATGCACCAATTATTGCCCGTGCGGTGATGGTGCGCATGTTTTATGCGGTAAAGGAGGGGGTCCCGCAGGTGCATGTTGGGATTGGTAAGGTCAATTTTTGCCCGTAGCACTTTTGCACCGTCACTATATTTCCCATCGCGCATTTCTTCGAATAGGCGTAGGTTTTCGTCCACACTCCGGTCTCGGTAGGGGGTGGGCGTGCCGGGCTCCGTGGGTGTGCCCTTGGAAGCGGCAATAGCTTCCGATGTGCTATCGTCTACATAAGCCAATCCCTTTTTGATAAGTTTAACGGCAAAATCGTACAGTGTATCGAAGTAGTCGGATGTGTATAATTCTTCCACCCATTGGAATCCCAACCACGCAATGTCATGTTTTATGCTCTCCACGTACTCCGTTTCTTCGGTTACCGGATTGGTGTCATCGAAACGCAGGTTCGTCTTGCCTCCGTATTTCTGTGCCAATCCGAAATTGAGCACAATGGACTTTGCATGGCCTATATGCAGATAGCCATTCGGTTCGGGGGGGAATCGGGTCAGTACCCTCCCACTATGTTTACCCTGCTGGATATCTTCCTCGATGATCTCTTCTATGAAATTGAGGGATTTTTCTTCGTTTTCCATAACGCAAAGGTAGCTGTTTTCGGTTGAAGTCTGAAGTTAGAAAAGGATATCCGGGATGCGAATGATCCACGGGATAAAAACCGTTGAGACAACAAACTGGAAATACGAAAAGTAATTAGACAAAAAATAAACCTTACTGAAGCAAATATGTCTAATTTTACGTCTTTCTTTCTAAATCAGTAAGTATGAATAAACGATACGTCCTTTTTTGCATGCTTTTAATCATCCCATTCTTGGGAAGTGCACAGCGTAAGCGGCCGGAGGTGCTGGTGTATGGTTATGGGGCGGATGCGTATGCGGCCGCACTCCAATCGGCCATGTCAAACCTGAACATCATATGGGTAGTCAATGGGGATCGTGTCGTGCCAGAATTGACCTCGGAATCCCTTTCCATTACCACCAATGCCCATTTAGATGGAGGCGTATGGGCTGGCCTGCTGGCAGCGACCAAGCGGGAGAAACCCAGTGATTCGATCGCGGCGGCAGTGAAACGGCGGATAAATCCCCGACTCATGCAGGATGTGGTCGATAGTGTGCTAAGGACATTCAACAACTTAACCGTCATCCGGGGAGGCACGCTCCGCTCGGTAAAAAAAGCCGGGAAAAATTGGCAAGTCGAGCTGAATGACCGCCGCCGTTTCAAGGTACGGAGTGTAGTAGACGCAACTACAGACGGGCAGCTCTACGCAATGGCATATGGTACGTTGGATAGTTTCCATGTGAGGACCGATATACGGGATGATTATTTCCGATCGGTACCCTATGATGGGCTCGCCCGTACGGGAGTAGCCGTTGGCGAGCGCGATGGGCATGGCTATTCACTACCCTTGGCGGCACTCGTGCCAGCGGGCGAGCATAGCCTGTTTTTAACCCGGCTCATACCCGCCGTGCAGCGGTTATCAACCTATACCGAAGGCGATATCCCTTTGTTGATGCATATAGGGCAGGCCGTGGGCGCAGCAGCGTCGTACACAGCTTTTTTCAAAACTACGCCCGACAAGTTAGATACACGCAGCGTGCAGGGCGAGCTATTGCAGTATGGGGCTCGGCTGGTGCCTTTTGTGGATGTGCCCCTGGAAAGCCCCCATTTCGATGCAATCCAACGGATGGGCGCCACGGGCATGTTGCAGGGAAGGAAAGGTGAAGACGGGGGGCTGTATTTTGACGCTGATGCACCTGTTACTGCCGGAGAGATTAAACCCTTGCTAAATACGCTGTTCTCGAGGAGCCAGATCTGGTTTATAAACCATGCCGAGGTTGATACTTTCACCGTGGCCGACTTATTCAGTTATATCAAGTTTGTGGGGCAGCGCGGAAATGAACTGGAAGCACAGGTGCAAAAAAATTGGAAGCGCCGGTACCACTTTGAAGAGGAATATGACGAGCAGCGACCCGCCTCACGCTTGCTTGTGGCGGTGCTATTGGATGCGTATTGCAATCCGTTCGACGTGAAGGTAGGGCTGGATGGCGTGATTCAGCGATAGCTCCCTATTTATCCCTCCGGGCAATCTTAGGCGAGACTGATCTGTCTTTTTATGCTTTCTTCCAGCGATATGATGGTCTCCGTACGCTGGATGCCCTTCACGGCCTGAATGTCTTCATTGAGGACCTTCCGCAGGTGGGTCGTGTCACGGCACACGATTTTGGCAAACATACTATAGGTTCCGGTGCAGTAGTGCAGTTCCACGACTTCTTTCACCTGTTTTAACTGCTCTACTGCATTATTGTATTGAGAACCTTTCTCTAGGTAAATACCAAGGAATGCGGTGATGTCAAAACCTATTTTCTGCGGGTTTATGACCAGGTTTGATCCTCTGATGATACCCAGTTCCTCCATTTTTTTCATGCGTACGTGGATGGTTCCGCCTGAAACAATTAGTTTTTTTGCAATTTCGGTGTATGGTATGGAGGCGTTATTCATTAAAATAGATAAAATCTGTGTATCTAGGTTATCTAACTCGTAATTATCGTTGCGTTTTTCCATAATTAATAATTATTTTGATAAATTATGTTATAATTTCTTGTGTTTTTGGTAAAAATACAATTTTTTTATAAAAAAACTTCATTATATTGAGTGTTTTATTAAATTTGTATCAATAAGTCAATGTAAAATATACGAACGACTTGTTTTTCGTGCTGCCCTCCCTTAATTAAATATAGGTTTATAATTGGTTAGCTTAGAAGCTCCCTTCCCCGGGGAGCTTCTTGCTTTTATATCCAAATTTCGATTTTTGCTTAATTCAATTGTTATAATAGGTGTTTGTTGCCAATTCCTCAAAAATAGGCACTAAATTTCGATTATTTATGAAAATATTTCAATTTTTCAGGGTGTCGTGTCAAAAGCGTACCTTTACTTAACAACAAGTGGTTCATTAATAGAAGATGGAAGACGTTAAGATTTCCCGGAAGAAACCGGTATATGCAGTGAGTCCGGCCTTGCGTAAGTACCTGCGCCATTACGAACGTGAAGCCCGTATGCCAATTAATTATGAAGACCTGCTTGATTTTTACGAGACATTGCCGGTAATGGATAAGAACGGTCGCGATACCCTATGGGAAACACCGATATATCCGCCGCATATCCAGGAAAACTTGTACAACGGACTTAAAATCATCTATGCGGAATTAAAGGCGTCTGGTAACACCCGCATTGTAGAACACAAATATATAGACCGTGTCGAATATTGTGCATTTGGCAATACACACCCGTTTAGGATACGTATTGTAAACCGACTGAACGATGTGTATGATTATTTCTATGTAAAACAAGTCGATGCGTCGCGGATATACGGTCTGGAATTGGAGCAAATCATCTCGCCCAATACCGTAAATTATCTGGTGGGGGAACAGACACTCGTGGAAGAGCATATTGTGGGTATTCCCGGCGATGTGTTTCCCAAGTCGTTGATGTACAATCCGGATTATAACCCCAAACGGATTGCCAAGGAATTTGTGAAGTTCAATGAACGGTGTTTCATCACGCTGTTGGGCGATATGCGTTCGTATAACTTCGTTGTGCAGATCACGCCGGATTTCGATGATTTCCAATTTCGGATACGCGCCATCGATTTTGACCAGCAGTTTTATGAAGGGAATCCCAAAGTGTACATGCCCCAGTTTTTCAAAGACAACCTCGCTTATGTGCAGCTGTGTATGGAGCACCTTACAGACCGGACTGCCTTGCAATACCAGCAGGAAGAGCGATCGTCCATCGTGCACCGGGTACGTAGTGAGCGCCACCGCATCGCGGCATTGCGCGATGTTTCCAATACGGAAGAGTTATCCTCGCCGGAGAATGTAAGGCAACTTAGGGAAGGGTATGCGCAGTACTACCGGAATGGGCAGTACCTGAAATGCCGTACCATGACCGATATCATTGAGCTCAATATAAAGAATGTCATCAGGCAGGTGAAGCTTTGAGGGGTTACTTGAGGCGGTCGGCATTGTCCTTTACAAAGGCTGCCCATCCGGAGTAGTTCCCTTTTGCGCTCCCTGCCCGCTGGTTTTGGAATGCATGGCAGACCGCGACCGCCAATCCGTCGGTGGCATCCAGAAACTGGGGTGTTTCGTCAAATCCCAATAAAGTTTTAAGCATGGCCGCTACCTGTTCCTTGGCCGCATTCCCGTTGCCGGTAACGGATTGTTTGATTTTCCGCGGTGCATACTCGAAAATAGGAATGTTTTTACTCAAAGCGGCGGCCATGGCTACGCCTTGCGCCCGGCCGAGCTTAAGCATGACCTGTATGTTCTTTCCATAAAAAGGAGCTTCCAGTGCCATGCAGTCAGGTTGGTATTGTTCGATCAACACACTGATTTTCTCGAAAATACGTTGCAATTTGAGCGCATGATCGTCCAGATGGTCTAATTTGATGATGCCAAGATTGATGAGCGACAGCTGTTTGCCTACTTCTTTAACGATGCCGTAGCCCAGAATGGCAGTGCCGGGGTCGATTCCCAAAATAATCCGCTCCACCTTTGCCGTTTTTTGCATGGTGCAATATTAGGGTTTTTCCGTATAACTTGTCGCTGTTTGCAGATAATTGAACAGGGTGTATCCGTGCTATCCGGTGTTGTAAATCAGCGGCCCGCCAATGGGCAGGCCGCTGAATCGTTTGTTGCAATTCCTATATTCACCGGCTAAGGTCGAGGGCGATGGGCAGGGTATAGGCCACACGGACTTTCCGTCCGTTCTGGATGCCAGGACTCCACTTAGGTGATGCTTTTAGCAACCTCACAGCCTCTTCGCCGGTGCCGAATTTAAGGTCACGCACAATATGTATATCCGTAAGCGAGCCGTCGCGTTCCACAATAAACGACAGGATCACCTGGCCTTTTACCCCCGACTCGACCGCCGGTGCCGGATATCGATAGTTTTTCTGCACATACTTGAAAAATGCTTCCATGCCGCCAGGGAAAGCGGGTTCGATTTCTACGGCCACGAACAGGTCATCTACTTGGCCGGCGGCCTCCGTCATCATCGCGTCGTTATCAGCATGTCCCGCGGGGATGTCGATGTGGATTTCCGCCCCGGGGCTGCCTTCGATAGTCTCCGGACCAGGATTGGTCAATTGAAGTGTCTCGGTCGACGGGAGGTCTTCTGTAGCCATTGCTGCACTCACTACCACCGGGGGTGGCATGCGGACCTGGCTTGTACGCGGTAGGGGGCGCGCTGCTGCGGGTGGTTGGGGGAGGGGTTTCTCGATCGGTGGCGGCGAAATCAGTTCGACGATGTGTATTTTGTCAAACGGATCCGTGGCCAGCGGCGGGCGAGGAACGAGACGCTGCTGAATCATGGGCGCCAGTAATAGAACAACGAAAACGGTAGAAGCAATAAATAATGCCAGCATCGCCGTTTTTGACGCATCTCGGCGCAATACGTAAGCGCCGTATTGCTTATTGCGTCCCTCGAAAACGATATCCAGCCAAACTTGGCTGAATATATCCTGCTTTGGATAATCCATAACGATGAAGATTAGTGAACGAAAAAGTGAAACAAACGGCCGTCATGTTTTTATCCGACAGGAAAATAAAATCTCCTGTTTCATTATGGATGCGCTACGCCGATTAATTCCATAAATCATTCCGTTGGGAACGGAACGGATAAATTAGTAACATTGCACGTTATAATCATTCGGGTTTGACTAATAAGACAAAGAAGACGCTGGGCGTTGCACTGAAGGTTGCCATTTTAGCATTGGTGGCTTGGGTGCTCTACCAAAAGCTCAACAACCACCAAAACCTGAAAGAGTTTGAGCGGCTGATGCATAACCTGGGCACCCAAACGGTGGTGACCACCTTATCCGTGGTTATAACGTTAATGTTTGCCAACTGGTTTTTGGAGGTGGTGAAGTGGCAGTACCTTTGCCGTCCTATCGAGCGGATAAGTGTATGGCGGGCTACGCAATCTGTTTTTTGCGGATTAACATGGGCTGTTTTCACGCCGAACCGCATTGGCGAGTATGGTGGCCGGGTCATGTTTCTCCAACCCCGCAAGCGTATTTTCGGTGTGGTGGCGATGGGTGTGGGAGCATTGGCCCAACTGGTACTCACCAGTGTAGCTGGTTCGCTCAGCATCGCATGGTTTGTCAACCGGTTTTTTGGTGTGGGTCCCGTTGGCGGTATCGCCATTTGGCTGGCCGCGGGCCTATACGCAGGTTTTTTCCTACTATTGTATTTTAACGTGAGGTGGATTAATAGCTGGATGCAACGGATCGGATTCCTGCGCAAATTCCACCGTTTTTTCGAAATCCTTACCCGTTATAGCCGGAGGGAACTGACAACCGTCTTTCTAAACTCACTTGCTAGGTTTGTCATCTTCACTTCGCAATATTGTATCTTGATGCTGGTCATCATCCCCGATATCGAGTTCCTCCCTATGTTGCTGCTTATCTTTATCCTGTTTTTCGTACAGGCGGCATTGCCTACGCTCGACCTGTTTGATTTCGGTGTGCGCAGTGTCACGGCAAGCTATCTATATGCGCATATTACCGATCAGGACATTGCTGTGATGGCAATCGCTTCTTGTGTTTGGTTTATTAACCTTATATTGCCCGCCATTTTGGGATCAGTGTTTGTCTTAAAAATCAATTTCTTTGGCGACACAACTAATTAGTATCGCATTAGCTGTATTCGCCGGAATATATGCGGTGCTGGTATGTTACATGCGGGCGGGATGGTCTGCCTTGCCATCCTTTTCTAGGAAAGGTACTCCGAAGACGAAGATAAGCGTCTTGATAGCAGCGCGCAACGAAGCGGCCAATATCGGCCGTACCCTTTCGGACATATTGGCGCAGGATTTCCCAAAGGAACTGCTTGAGATCATCGTAGTGGACGACCACTCCACCGACGATACAGCGGCCATTGTACGCTCATTTGCCGAAAATGGTGTGAAACTCTTGAAACTAAACGAATCAGAGCCTCTAAATTCATACAAGAAAAAAGCGATATCGATGGCGATTCAGATGGCCACAGGTGAATTGATCGTAACTACCGATGCCGATTGCCGGATGGAAAAGGACTGGCTGGCTACCGTGGTTACCTATGCTGAGGAAAAGGAGGCTGTGTTGGTTTCCTCACCCGTAGTGTACTCCCAGCAAAAGGGGTTTTTCGAAGAATTGCAAACGCTGGAGTTCCTCTACCTAATCGGGTTAGGCGCAGCGGGGATTGGTAAAAGGCACGCATCCACCTGCAACGGGGCTAACCTTGCCTATCGCCGTGATGTGTTTTACGAATTGGGTGGCTTTAACGGGATTGACCACCTTGCCTCAGGCGATGATGAGCTGTTTTTGCATAAGGTCGCTAGTAGGTATCCGGACAAGATAGGGTTTTGCAAATCAAGGGATGCCATTGTGTATACCGACGCCAAAAGGAGTTTGCGCGGCTTCATCAACCAACGGCGGCGGTGGGCATCCAAGAGCACACACTATAAAAATAAGGGAATCGTGGCATTGGGCCTAGCCATATGGATCTTTAACCTGTTGTTGTTGCTTACCGGATTGGCTCCGTTTCTGTTGGATGTAAGCTATCTCATTGGTGGATTTCTTATCGCTGTAACCTTGAAGTTGGCAGTGGAGGCTTTCTTCCTGTATCCGCTATGCCGGTTTGCCAATCGGATGGATTTATTGGCCTACCTGCCCATATTGACCCTGCTGCACATCGTTTATATGGTGTATATCGGTATTGCCGGGAACTTGGGTAAATATCAGTGGAAAGGAAGGCGGGTCAATTGATCGTCAATTTTCCAATCCGGCTCCTGATTTTTTCTTCTACTTCCGCCACCACGTCTTCTGCAGGGCGTCCCCGAGGCTCGATGGGTTCAAGTACGTCCCATGACATCCGTGTGAACGTGTTGAGTGGGAAAAAGCCGTAACGTACCATTTGCCACGAATTGTTGATAGCCACGGGCACCACCAGGACTTCCGGTACTTTTTTCAATATGGTGGCGATACCGCCCACATTGAATGGCTTGATGATCCCCGTTTTGGCACGGGTGCCTTCGGGGAAAATGAACGCCGACCAGTTTTTGGTTTTCATGTTATTGGCCAGTTTCAGGATTTCAGCAATGGACTGCTTGGGGTCCTTGCGGTCGATATTAGCTGCCCCGCCATGGCGCAGATTGAACGATATGCTGGGGATGCCCTTCGCCAGTTCGATCTTTGAAATGAACTTGCCGTGATGTTTACGCAAGAAGAAAATCAGCGGTGGGATGTCATACATGCTTTGGTGGTTGGCCACAAAAAGTATGGGCCGTCCAACCGGCAGGTTTTGCCGATTGATAAAGGTTATCGTATTGCCCAATACATAGTATGTGGCAAGCAGGCACATGTTGAGGACGTCTACACATCGCTTATGTGCAGGGTATCCTCCCAATTTAAGGCACAACCATTGGATGGGATGGAATACAGTGATGATGATGCCGAAAAGCAGGTAAAAAATAGGAGAGAGGATATATCCGGCGAATTTTCTCATGTGTGGAATACCTTGGTGTATCTATTGAAAGCCGCAAACTTAGCCTTTTTTGTTTGCTTTTTTTGGTGTCAACTGGTTTCGTGCCATGTTATTTCACGGTGTAGTTACTGCCACCGGTAAGATTTTGCCATTGAAGAGCCGGTGGCCGGTGAGCGCAAATTGGGCGATATAGGCGCCCATTTCGTGCGCCGTAACCGGCGACTCATATTGGGGAAACGCATTTGCCAACATTTCTGTTTGTGCCGAACCCAAAGCCAAGCAATTTATTTTTATCATTTTGTCTTCAAGTTCCATCGCTAAACATTCGGTGAGGGCATGCAAAGCAGCCTTACTGGCCGAATAAGCAGCCAGTCCGGGAAACTTGACGCTCCCCTGAAATCCACCCATACTGCCGATATTAACGATATGGCTATCGGGTGGCATCAATGGGAGCAGGTGCTGAATCATGCGCACATGCCCCAATAGATTATCTTCTATCATAGCGGAAAAGTCATTTATGGAGGTTTCTCCGAAATGTTTATTGATAAGGGTGCCTGCGTTGTTGACCAATGTGTCTACCTGTTTCACCTTTTCCATCAGAAAAGGTAGGAAGTCTTTCTTATAATCGCCGTGCACGATATCAAAAACAAGGGGATGGACGATTGCATTGGCGGCATGCTTCAGTGACGTTTCCCGCAGTTTTTCCAATCCATCTCGTGAGCGGGAGAGGGCGACCACAACGTGGCCCCCTTTGGCCAGCGCCAGTGCCGTTTCGAATCCTATTCCTTTACTAGCCCCGGTAAGTACGATAGTTGCCATACTGTTATATCCATTCAATCATTTTCGTCATCCTCGTCCATGCGGCCCTGTTCCGCGTCGGCGGCATCGGGCAGCTTATCTTCGCCCAGTCCTTGCGGGCGGAAAATAAAATATGAACCGGTAGAAGCCAACAGGGCGGATGTCAAGTAGAATAACAAACTGATGAGTATAGCGAGGTGGGCGTCGAGATGGAAATACTTGGCGCCAAAAACAAACACCATTTCACGCGCACCAAGACCGCCCACCGTAAAAGGTACCACCGCCACCAGCGAAGAAAGTAGGAACATGAGCAGATAAGGGGCAAATTTGCCGTCGAAAGCCAGGGCATAAAGCAAAAAAATAGCACAAATCACCTGCATCGATTGCGTCCCCAATGCTTTGAGGTGCGTACGGACAAAACGTTTGCTGTAGTCGGAGAAGTACCTGCGTATAATCGTGTAATAGGCAACCGAGCCGATGATGACGACAACGATAGGGACCTCATTTGGAATTTGGAGCCGTGGTATAAAAATCACGAGCGCTGCAGTGATGAGGCAAAGTGCCCATAGTCCACTTAGACGGTCAAAGAACACGGCCGATAGGAGTTTGCGGCCCTTTACCTCGAATTTACGACGCAGGAAATAAATCTTGTAGCCATCACCACCCACGCCACCCGGTAGAAAAAGGTTGTAGAATAACCCCAGTAGGTACAGCTTGAAATTATACCGTTCGGAGAGCTCCAAGCCCACTCCCTTGAAAAAGCCGTTGAGGCGCGACGAAGCAATCACAATTGAACATCCATATGCAAGAAAGGCAAGGACCAAGAAAAACGGATTGGAGCTGAGGATCGTCTGTTTGATGAATTGCCAAAAACTGGGCGGGTATTCATCGGAACCCGCACTGATATTTTCCATCGCCTGCTCGTGATAGTCAGTTTCTACTTTGCTGAACACCCAATATAACGCAATGGCTGTAATACAAACCTTGAAAACGGTTTTCGTAATTCGCCATAGCTGCTTCTGCGTCATAGATACTATTGTAACACTATCAGGTAAATGTCCGAAAAGGACCGTACATAGCGGGGCAAAGTTAAAAAAAGGAGACGATTATCATATGATTTGTCAACCGAAGATAATAGGATATAACCTCACGTATATCATCGTCACGTAGACGATCAAGAGCACAGTGTTTAAAGACAACATCCAATTGAGATCGGCTTTCTGATACTTGTGGCGAAGGGTGAGGAAAAGCAGGACCAGAAAACTGATAAAGAGCAGTGCAGGAAATATAAGTGCCCATTTGTTTTCTATATATATGAAAGTTTCGCTGTACGACCGCGTGGTCTCTTGCTCGAGCACCACGGGAGCGAAGGCAAATAATAGCAGCAAAATGAACAGCCGTACCAATAATTTTGCCGCAAATTGACTGATGGTATGGTTTTTGGACTGGATTGCCATGCGAAGTGGATAATATGTCTTTTGCAAACAAACATACATGAATATCCCCTTTGGACATAAAAATAATTCATTTTATGGCTGAATCCGTTATCTTTACGTCGTGATGCGGCTTGATTTTGTAATCCACCAGTTAGTTTAATACCATGAACAGAACGTTGTCTTTTTTCGTAGTCCTCATATCGGCTTCTTTTTTATTAATGTCCTGTACGGCCCAACAAGGTACGGTAGATGGCTCACCTACCGCTGCTTCGTGGCGTAGTGGTGTGAAGGGCCAATGGGTGCTGCATTCTGTAGATAAGGAAAATGTCCCCACAGCCTATAGTGTAAAGACGATTTTCGAAGAGGCACCTGCGGAATGTTTTATAGGCAGCGTTTGGAACCTGCCTAATAACGGAAAGGGAAGTATCACGTTTGATGCGGAAGGGACGCTTTGTGCGCCTGGTGCGGTTCGGAACATTGTATGGTCCATTTATAATCCGGGTAAGGGCAATGGCGAACCGAAGTTCCAATTCAAGAAGATTTATCCGGGTGATAAGCCGAGCAACGTTACGGCAGGCTACCGGTTGGATTTGTCGTACGCTGACGCGGACCAGTTGACGATGCGGATGCCGTTGGATTTGGATGGGGAGACTGGTTATCTAGTGTTCAATTTTGAGCGTCTTAAGTAAGAAATTTAGAAACCCAATAAACAAAAAGTTATGAAAGCAACCCTGTTATCATTCTTCGCGGTAGTGGTCATGTCTACCGTTGCTTTTGCACAGCAAGACAAAAGCCAGCGGGCCAGCCCGCCCGCCCGTACCACCTTGACAACCGACGATGGTGTCACCATCGATATCCATTACAGCAAACCTTCGTTAAAGGGTCGGCAGATCGGCGTAGAGATTGCCCCCTTCGGTAAAGTTTGGCGTACCGGAGCCAATGAGGCTACGACATTTGAAGTGGATAAGGACGTCTTAGTGCAGGGGCAGCCGCTCGCTGCTGGAAAATACAGCCTTTACTCCATCCCCGGTGAGCAGCAGGTGACCCTTATTTTCAACAAAGTATGGGACCAGTGGGGCACACGCTATGACCAAGAGCAGGACGCTTTGCGCGTCATTGCTACACCCAATGAAACGGGAGGCAATTCGATAGAGCAATTCACGATAAGCGGCAATAAAAACGGCACGGTAACGTTGCTTTGGGGTATTTTTGCTGTTCCGTTCACGGTTGCCGCGCAATAGCAGCGATCTTTTACCTTTTTGGGGCAGTTCGCCTAAAAATTGATAGCTTTGCCTTTCTGTTTATTTTAGAAGGAAAAAAGTGAAAGGTATTATTTTGGCTGGAGGGTCCGGCACACGATTGCATCCATTAACACTGGCTGTAAGTAAGCAGTTGATGCCGGTTTACGACAAACCGATGATTTATTACCCCCTCTCCACCCTGCTATTGGCAGGTATTCGGGAGGTGCTGATTATTTCTACTCCGCACGACTTGCCTGCTTTCCGTAAATTGCTGGGCGATGGATCCCAAATCGGTTGCTCGTTTTCCTATAAGGTGCAAGCTGAGCCCAACGGGTTGGCACAGGCGTTTGTGATCGGTGAGGATTTTGTAGGGAAGGATAAAGTAGCCCTTATCCTTGGCGACAACATTTTCCATGGCGAAGGGCTGTCGCGTTTGCTGCAGCAGAGTGCGGATCCTGTAGGCGGCGTGGTGTTCGCTTATCCCGTATCCGATCCCGAACGTTATGGCGTGGTTGAGTTTGACAACGACCACCGTGTCGTTTCCATCGAAGAAAAACCAGCCCGGCCCAAATCCAATTATGCTGTGCCGGGTTTATATTTTTATGATAACTCCGTCATAGACATTGCCAAGCATATCCAACCATCGGCACGCGGTGAATATGAGATCACGGATGTGAATCGTGTGTATCTCCAACAAGGCCAACTAAAGGTGGGTATATTCAGCCGGGGTACAGCCTGGCTAGATACCGGAACATTTACGTCACTTATGCAAGCCGGGCAATTTGTACAGGTTATCGAAGAGCGGCAGGGCCTGAAAATCGGATGTATCGAGGAAGTGGCCTACCGCATGGGCTATATTGATGGCCAACAACTCGAAGCTGCCGCCCGTCCGCTTTTAAAAAGCGGATATGGGCAGTACCTGTTGAAATCGGTATTGAAACAACATAGTTGATTATATGGCTAAGACCGCATTAATCACAGGGATAACCGGACAGGACGGGGCCTATTTGGCCGAGTTCCTGCTCGGAAAAGGCTATCGTGTACATGGCGTGAAGCGCCGTAGCTCACTGTTCAATACGGACCGTATAGACCATTTGTACCAAGATCCGCATGAGACCAACCGTCATTTCACGCTGCATTACGGCGACCTTACCGATGCCACGAATCTTATCCGCATTGTTCAGGAAACCCAGCCCGACGAAATCTACAACTTAGCCGCACAAAGCCATGTAAAGGTGAGTTTCGATACGCCCGAGTATACGGCAAATGCCGATGGGTTGGGTACGTTGCGGATATTGGAAGCTATCCGGTTGCTCGGGCTTGGCAGCAAATGCCGTTTTTACCAAGCGGCAACATCCGAATTATACGGGTTGGTGCAGGAAGTGCCGCAGAACGAACGGACGCCTTTTTACCCACGAAGCCCTTACGCGGTTGCCAAGCTATATGCCTACTGGATCACGGTCAACTACCGCGAAGCCTACCAGCTCTATGCATGCAATGGCATATTGTTCAACCATGAGAGCCCTATCCGGGGTGAGACCTTCGTAACACGGAAAATTACAAGGGCGGTCGCCCGCATTGCCGTTGGATTGCAGGATAAGTTATTTTTGGGTAACCTCTCGGCGCAACGCGACTGGGGACACGCCAAAGATTATGTCGAAGCGATGTGGCTGATGCTGCAACAGGAATCGCCAGAGGACTATGTCGTGGCTACCGGCATTACGACCACCGTACGCGACTTCGTAAAGCTGAGTTTTGCTGAATTGGGTATCGAGGTTGAGTTCAGTGGGAAGGGCGAAACGGAAAAAGGGGTAGTCATTGATGTCGATGAAGTTCGGTTGGCTGCGCTGGGCATCGATGCTGCGCGGATCAAGTTTGGGCAAACGGTGGTAAAAATAGACCCAGCCTACTTTAGGCCCACAGAGGTGGATATTTTAATCGGCGACGCAACAAAGGCGCAACGCCAACTCGGTTGGCAACCGAAATACGACCTTGCAGCGCTGATAAAGGACATGGTACATGCTGACCTTCAACTGATGCGTAAGGAAGAATACCTACACCGCGGTGGTTTTTAGCCACTGGAATATCGCTTCCGCACCTTGCTGAACCCCAGTTAGTAACCAAACTACAGCGGGAAAAGTATGTTGGAACAATTTTTGCATTGTAATGGGCTGGTGTGTTAGCGGGGGTGTTGTCAATAGGCCATGCAAGAAATACGTACGATGCAAGAAAAAAGTACCGAGTCCGTTCCGGAAGAATCGAGAAGGGATTCCACAAAGATTTACTTCTTTGTGGTTGCTATTGCTGCCTTGCTAGCGACCAATGTGTATTTCTACGTTAAATACAAAAGTACAGACGATAAGGTTTATGAGCTGACGGAAGAGAAGGTGAGCATGGAGGCTGAAATAGACCGTATCGAAGCGGAGCTGGATCGGTTGACCGATCAAAATATCGAACTTAATGCTGCGTTGAAGGGTGCCCAGGACAGCGTACGGTCCACCATTGCAACGTTGCGGGCAGAACTGGCCAAAAGTAATCTCACCCGTGAGCAGTTGGGCAAAGCGCAACAGGAGATAAACCAATTGAAGCAGCAAGCATCGAACTACATACAAGAAGTTGAACAGCTCCGAAACCGCAATGCACAATTGATTTCTGAACGTGACGAATTGAAACAAGCCGTTTCTTCGTCTTCCGACCGCTTGGCCGAACTGGAGGCAGAGCGTACCGATTTGGTCGATATGGTGAAGCTAGCCTCGGCCATCAAGGTTTCGAGTATTTCCGTCAATGGTGCGAGGCAACGGAATAATGATAGGGAGAGTGTGGAAACCCGGGCACGGAGGGTTGATAAGTTCCGTATCAATTTTACATTGGCAGACAATCCGCTGGCGGCGGTTGGTGAGCACGATATCTACATGCGTGTCATCGATCCCAACGGGAATCTGGTGACTACGGAAGACCGGGGGCTTTTTGAAGTGGACGGTAGGCAGATGCAGTACACCTACAAGACGAAGATAAGTTTTGAAAACGACGGGGCTGCTTATACCCTCCAATGGGCCGATGCACGAGGTTTTCAAAAAGGGACCTATACCATTTTGCTCTATGCCGACAACGCGGTGATGGGGCAAAGCAGCGTTGTATTGAAATAGCCCCTCAACGTATAGTTAGACGGTAGATTGCTGCGCGTTTACCGATGGGATACGCAAGTAGAAAGTTGTCCCTTTCCCCACAAGAGTCTCGTACCGGATGCTTCCGCCCATTCCTTCCACAGCCTGTTTTACAAACGCCAACCCCAACCCGGTCCCGGAACTTTTGGTAGTGAAATTGGGCTGGAACAACTTTTCCCGGGCCCCGGGATTTATGCCCTCCCCGTTATCCTGGATGGCAATTGCCACATAATGATCCGCATCATAGGCAACGGAGATATTGATTTGGCACCGACGCTTCGTGATAGCTGCCTCAATCGAGTTCTTGATTAAATTGTTGAACGACCTCAGCAATTGGTCGCGATCGCCCTGTATGTTAACGGCATTTTCGCCACAACTATTTGTAACCGCAATCCGAACGCCCACATTATTACGGAACACTTCGACCGCCTTGGCTAGAATGTCCAGCACATCGACCTTCTTGAGCTGTGTATCGGGCATTTTGGCGAACTCGGAGAACTCGGATGCGATATGTGAGAGACTATCGATTTGTTCGATGAATGATTCACTGAATTTTTCGAACCGCTCTTCAAACCTCGGGTCCTTTTCTTTCCACGAGCGCTCCAATTGCTGGATGCCAAGCTTCAACGGCGTAAGTGGGTTTTTGATTTCGTGGGCCACTTGCTTGGCCATTTCGCGCCAAGCCGATTCACGTTCCGAGCGCATAATGGTATTGGCACTCTGTTCGAGCGCTACGATCATCAGGTTATACTCCTTGATAAGGCTGCCGATTTCGTCGTGGCGTTTCCAGAAAATGGGTTCATTGGGTTTTCCGATGCTGGTTTTGGCCAAGCTACGCTGCACTAGCGCGAGCGGCGCCGTAATTTTGTTGGCTACGAATACCGCGAAGAGGCCGAGCACCAGAATGACCAATGCATAGATATTGATGAGGGTATTGAGCAGGAGACCTACATTCTGGTCAAATTCTTTCCGGTAACTATAATGCGGTAAACTGAGGAATGCCACCGCTTCGTATTCGTCGTTTCTGATGGGGGCATAGGCAGCGATAAAATTCAACCCTCCGATATGCTCGTGCTGCAGAAATTCAGACCGCTGATACCGGGCCATATGCAGCCACGCGTGCGGCTGCATATAACGTGATAGCAGACGCAGATCGTAGATGCGCGGCTGAGTGGAATAGATAAGCTGTCCATTGGTGTCATAAAGGTTCAGGTCGGCCGCAACAGATTCGGCGATGGTATTGAATTGCTCATCCGCCGATAGCCCCTTGTTCAAGTCAAGTTCCTTAAGCCAGCGGGACTCCAGTCTGGAAGCGATGTCTGCCACATATTTCAATACACCGCTTTCCTGTTGCTTTTTAAACTGGCTACTGATGCTAAAAAACGTGATGATACCAGCTACAATCAGTGTGGTCACCACAGCTACCACCATGAATGTCTGGATGCGGGTACTATACAATATTTTATTGGAGAGTATTAAGAAGCTCCATCGGAGGTTGCGCAAGCTGAAGTCGTTGCCGTTGAGTGTCAATACCAACCACCGCGCAGTGAATGCTAGTATGGCGAACAGTAGGAATACAAGGAAAATGAACGATAGTGCGGCCAGTTGCATCCAACTACTACGCTGCGGACTGCTCACCACAATCAGGGTGCGGCTGTTGGGACGGCGCATCATGTGCTCATAACCCCCTTCGGTGCCCAGTGAAATGAATTTCCGGAGTTCATTGGGGTAAGCCGCCGTAGACAATGGATATACATAGTCGCCATACTGGCTTACCAGCGTACCATGCTGGTAGAATGCATACGCATAGCCGGCTATCAATTCAGTTTGTTGTTGGTCGATCCTACTGTCGGCAAGGATATCCGGGTAGGAAGACAGTTGGCTGAACGACCGGTTTTGGAGCTCGATAAGCAAAATCCCCAATAATTCGCCGTTCTCCTGCACCGGTAATTGAGCGAAGTATTCGAAATTGCCAAACCGGCTGTTTCCGCGATAGAAATTTTCAGATACTTTGATGGCGCCCGAAATGACCTTTTCGCGGTAGGCCTGCCGCTTACTGGCAGAACTGTTGCCAATAGGTACCCACTCCGTGTTGTATTCATTGGCTACAAATTCGTAACGCGAGAGGTACCCACTTAAGTAGGTCCTTTTCAGGTGCTCGTTGAGTAGCTCGCGGTTTTCATTTCGAGGCATTTTGAAGTAATCGATGAGGATGGGGTCCTTCACGATCTCTTTCTCCAGGTCGTGGAAAAGGGCGAGCGCATTCGCATCATCGACGGCCTCCAGCCTGGAGAGGGCGATTTTTTGCTTCTCCTCTTTTTTGTAGTGTTGGTATTCGCTGTGCTTTATCGCGGTAATGGAAGCCAATAGCAATAGCGTGGCGATGAAAACAGCCAGGTCGAACCGACGTTCCTTCTGTGTATACCACACCCGCAATCCAATCAGCGTGCTCAGCAGCAGGAAGGTAAGCGGTGGATTGCTGAACGAAAAATCGGCTAGGCAAACAAGTATCCCAGCAACGACAACGGCCGTTATACCGGTGAAAAGCAACCATTTTTTGTTTGGGATCAGAGTATGGGCAACCTCGGCCAGTAAATCGATGAGTAGTAGCAGCGACATCATACTCAAGCAAAGAGCGAAAATGCCAATCCAACTGTAGAAGCTGAGGCCTAAGATGTTGGTCACGTCAAAATTGATGTCGGAGTTGGTCACCAGTCCCGAAAATACATCGGCCACTGCATGGCTAACAGTATAAATCACGGCACCGAGGAGGAGGACCATTAGTAAACTCCCCACCCTCGTGCGGCCAATCGCCGGTATATGGAGCTGTTTTCTGAAGGTATACAGGTAGCCGATAAACCAAGTGAATGCGACAATGTTGAGGAGCAGTCCGCCCAGATGGGGAAACAGGAAACTGGACGCGAAATTGCGTGAATCGAAAAGGCCCGTATAGAAATGGGAAGACAGCCAACCATAATAGAGGTCTAGGTAACGAATACCCGCCAAACAACAGGCAAAGAGAACTATTGAAGACCATACCCAACCGCGTCTACTCAGCCAAATGCACATGATATTGAGCAGAAGCACTACGGAAAGCCCCGCCAGTATCCATATGGCGAGTTCCAGTTTGGAAAAAAAAGTGTCGTGGCGCCCGTCGTTCAGCTTTACGGAAAAAAGGTACTCACCGGTTATACTCCTGATGTTATAAATCAGGTGGTCATCGTAGTCGGCGATCTCGAGGTTGTTGGTTTCGATGAGATTTTTGGAGAACCTATCCTGCAGGTATTCATTGTTTTTCTGGAAGTCAGATTTTATCGGGATCAGGAATAACGCCGAGAAGTTACCCGCACTTTTTTTGATCGATTCATACCACCCGTTTCCGAGGTTGATGATGTCCACTCCTTCCGTGATGCCTGCATCGGTTTTCGGAACGGCTTTGTCCGTACCCCAGATAGCCAGTTCGCTATTTACGTAGATGAAAGGATAGATATCATGTTGGCCCACGAAATAATCGAGGATCTCCTCTGCGTGGTTCACATCGGTTTCCATCGCTCTAAGCGCGTTGAAGCGCATCGAGTCGCTCAGGAAGTTGTATACGATCTGTTCTTTTTTGTGGAGGTTATTTTGGATACGCCGGCCATCGAGGAGCAGGATTTCCTCCTTGTTGAACGTCAAGTTGATGGTGACAGCGGTGCCTATGAAGCATAACGTCAGCACCAACAACAATAGCCGTATTTTGACAACTGTACTCACCGTTTATAGCTGCTAATCTACATAAAAATAGAGACCCCCACAATATTGCATTATTGTGGGGGTTCCGGGTAAGCCAATGGCAGCTCCCTTAGTGCACTTCTTCTTCTTTAAAGAGCTTGGCCGTGAGGTATTCACGGTTCATCCGCGCAATATTGGTCAGTTTGATGCCTACCGGGCATTCCGCCTCGCAGGCCCCTGTATTGGTGCAACTGCCAAATCCTTCTGCATCCATCTGGTCGACCATCGCCTGTGCGCGGCTATACCGTTCGGTTTGGCCCTGCGGCAACAAGGCGTATTGCGATATTTTGGCCGAAACGAATAGCATGGCCGAAGAATTCTTGCAGGCGGCTACACAAGCACCGCAACCAATGCAGGTAGCAGATTCAAACGCTTCATCGGCTACGGTCTTCGGAATAGGGATGCAATTCGCGTCGGGGACCCCGCCGGTATTTATATTGACGTATCCCCCCGCTTGTTGGATGCGATCAAATGCGGTCCGGTCTACCGCCAAATCCTTGATTACCGGAAATGCCGATGCGCGCCAAGGCTCAATCACGATGGTTTGCCCATCGTGGAAGCTCCGCATGTGCAACTGGCAGGTGGTGGTCAGTTGTTTTGGTCCGTGAGGCCGGCCGTTGATATAGAGCGAGCACATACCACATATCCCTTCGCGGCAGTCGTGGTCAAAGTGGATGGGGTCTTCGCCTTTCCGTACCATCTCCTCATTCACTACATCCAGCATTTCAAGGAAAGACATGTCGGGCGATATACCGTTTGCCTGGTAGGTTACAAATTTACCCCTCGTATCGTTGTTCTTTTGACGCCATACTTTGAGCGTCAGGTTCATGTTTCCACTCATGGTTTTTTGCTTTATGCTTTTGCGCTACGACTTACGACTAGCGGCTTATGACTATTGACTTACGACTTATTACTTATAGCTCCGTTGTGTCAATTTAACGTTCTCAAACACCAAAGGTTCTTTATGCAATACTTCGGCTTGGTCAGCACCTTTATACTCCCATGCAGCCACGTAGCTGAAATTTTCATCATCACGCTTAGCTTCGCCTTCTTCCGTTTGGCTTTCTTCGCGGAAGTGGCCCCCGCATGATTCGCGGCGGTTAAGGGCATCGTCTACCATCAGTTCGCCCAATTCGAGAAAATCAGCCACACGGCCAGCTTTTTCAAGCGATTGGTTCATCTCTTCGTTTTCGCCCAACACCGTCACATCATTCCAAAACTCCTGCCGCAACGCTTGTATGAGTCCTTTGGCTTTGGTGAGGCCCGCTTCATTACGGGCCATGCCGCAGTACTCCCACATGATGTGGCCGAGCTTTTTGTGGATGTCGTCCACGGTTTTATTTCCTTTCAGCGAAAGCAGGTGATGCACGCGGTCCTCTACTTCCTTGCGGGTTTTTTCGAAATTCGGGTGGCCTTTGTCTACGGGAGCGAAGCCTAGCCCAGCGAGGTAATTACCCACGGTGTAAGGAATCACAAAGTAACCATCGGCCAGGCCTTGCATCAGCGCCGAGGCACCTAAGCGATTGGCACCATGGTCTGAGAAGTTGCATTCGCCAAGCGCATAGAGACCGGGCACCGTCGTCATCAGGTTGTAATCGACCCAAACACCGCCCATCGTGTAGTGCACGGCAGGGTAGATGCGCATGGGTTGCTTATATGGGTTCTCGTCCGTGATTTGGTAGTACATGTCAAATAGATTGCCATACTTGGCACGTACGGCATCTTCCCCCAGCCGTTTGATGGCGTCTTCGAAATCGAGGAATACCGCCACGCCCGACGTGCCGACGCCCCGCCCCTCGTCTACGACCTCTTTTGCATTCCGGGAGGCCACGTCACGCGGCACAAGGTTACCGAAAGAGGGGTATTTACGTTCAAGGTAGTAATCGCGGTCCTCTTCTTTGATGTCGGCGATTTTAATTTCGCCCTTGCGTAGTTTTTGTGCAAGCTCCACCGTTTTCGGCACCCACACACGGCCATCGTTACGCAATGATTCAGACATCAATGTCAACTTCGATTGGTGGTCGCCCGTTACCGGGATGCAGGTAGGGTGGATTTGTGTATAACATGGGTTGGCAAAGAACGCCCCGCGCTTGTGGGCGCGCCAAGCCGCGGTAACGTTACAGCCCATGGCATTGGTAGAGAGGAAAAATACGTTGCCATAGCCTCCTGTACATAGCAATACGGCGTGGCCTTCGTGCGATTCGATGGCCCCCGTCACCATATTGCGTGTGATAATGCCACGTGCATGGCCGTCGATGGTCACGAGATCCAACATCTCATGGCGGTTATACATCTTCACCGTACCCTTGTGTATCTGGCGGTTCAGCGCGGAGTAAGCACCCAGCAACAGCTGCTGCCCCGTTTGGCCCCGGGCGTAGAATGTACGGGAAACCTGGGCACCACCAAACGAACGGTTGTCGAGTAACCCACCGTACTCGCGGGCGAAGGGTACACCCTGCGCCACGCACTGGTCGATGATATTTACCGATACCTCAGCCAAGCGATGCACGTTGGCCTCGCGCGAGCGGTAGTCACCCCCTTTCACCGTATCGTAAAACAATCGGTAAACGCTGTCGCCGTCGTTTTGGTAATTCTTAGCGGCGTTGATGCCGCCTTGGGCAGCGATGGAATGCGCCCGGCGCGGACTGTCCTGATAGCAGAAAGCCTTCACATTGTAGCCGAGTTCGGCAAGTGAGGCAGCAGCAGATGAGCCGGCCAACCCCGTGCCTACCACAATGATGGTATATTTCCGCTTGTTGGCCGGATTGACCAACTTCAGGTTAAACTTATGCTTCGACCATTTTTCGGACAGTGGCCCTGCTGGTACTTTCGAATCTAACATATGATGATGTCTGTTATATCGTTGTGTCCGGTAAACCCGGACATCACATAGTTGCTAGCTAGCAAAATAGAAATACAACGGCATGGCCGCAAATCCAATGGGGATAGCCACGCCAAATAACCAAATTCCGATAAATCGGATAAGGGGCGCATATTTTTTATGGTCCCATCCCAACGTCTGAAACGCACTCTTGAAACCATGGATAAGGTGGAAAGACAGCGCCGCCATCGCAATGACGTAAAATACCACCAGGATCCAGTTTTTGAATGCAAACTGCACCTGTTTATACAAATCCTTGGCCCTGAGTATCTCAATATCGCTGTCTACATATTTCACATAATCTGTAAACTCTCCGGCAATCAGCTCGGTTGCCGTGATTTCTTGCGTAGTGAGGTTGGTGCGGTATTCGACGTACGGCACGTCGTCATTATGGTATTTCCACCAGAAATTGCTCATATGGGTTACAATGAATACCAGCAAAACTGTACCCAGTATCCCCATATTGCGGGAGTTCCAGGCACTATTTGCCGATCCGTGATAAACGGCATAACCAACGGGTCTCGCTTTTTTGTTTTGGATGGTGATTACCAGCGCATAAATAGCGTGTATGACGATAGATGCGTAAAGCAGGTATGAGACGACTTTAATCGGCGTAAAATGCGTCATAAAATAAGCATAGTCATTGAAGGCTTTCCCCTGGTCGTTGTAAAATAACTGTAGATTGCCTATCAGGTGGACAATCAGAAATGTGCACAAAAACAGACCGGTCAAGCTCATGACAAGCTTCTTCCCAAGCGATGAGGAAAGTAGTGGTTTGGACTTATTCATTCTCCTCGAATATTTAATTTTGGTAAGCAAATCTACCAATTGATTCAATACACGTGAAAACAAACAAGCAAAATCATTAATTTAGAACTGTTCTAATGTTTAAGCGCGAAAAAACAAAAGCGCCACGCTGGTAATTGCGTGGCGCTCCTTGTATATTTTTTGCTAAACGGGGTTTGTTAGAACAACCGGTAGCCGATGCCCACCGTCCAGAGATTTACCTTCTGCGGGGCACTGTCGTTTTTGCTCAACTCGCTTAGCCCATGCTCGTAACGTGCATCGATGCGGAAGTTGCTGATATCGAGCCCAAGCCCGCCGGTTACTGCCCATGCTTGGTTTTTGTATTCACCGAAATCAGTGACTTGTTGCAGTGATTCACCGATGTTTTTGTCGACAACAAACGAGACGACCGGACCAGCAACGATGCGCAATCCTGCGGGGCCGAAGCCAATACGCGTACCCAACAACAACGGTAAGTCTAAGGAAGTGAAACTCACTTTGCCTTCTTCGTTTTCTTCAATCAGTTTGGCTTCGGAGCTTTTTCCTGTTAAATAAAGCTCGGGTTGGAAATGTATGCCGGCTCCGCCTACGCGTGCCCAAACACCCGCTTGGTATCCGGTGCGCGTGCTTGCATCCAACCAACCGCTATCTTCCGATTTCAAACTGGAAAAGTTAAGGCCCGCTTTGACCCCGAATTGAAAACTCGGTAGCAATTGGGCGTTGGCGCCAAAAATCGTGGCGGTTACGAGAAATGCAATAATAAAGTACTTTTTCATAGCGTTAATCATTTTTAAATGTCTATTCGTATACTGTTGTCCAACCATAGCAAAATTCAAGCCGAAAATGGCAATAAACTTGCACCACAAGGCAACTTTCGCTAGTTTTGTCGCAAATCAATGGTATATGGCTGATATCAAAATGACCCCGGAGGAGTGGGAAATCGCGAAAGCGAAATTCCGGCGTAAATACAATCACCTTTCTGATGATGACCTCGCTTTTGAGCCGGGCAAAGAAGACGAACTGATCGGCCGATTGGCCAAGCGCGTGCGGCGTAGCCGGGATTACATCCTCTTTACCTTGAAGAAGGGGATTGCCGATTTGGGAAGTAACCGGTTATAATGTGCCCAATGGAAGAAATCTCATGGCATGATTTCGAAAGGGTGGAACTGCGTGTCGGTACGATCATCCAAGCGGATGAATTTCCGAAAGCGCGGAAGCCAGCGTATAAGCTTACGATTGATTTCGGAAACGAAATCGGTATACGGCAAAGCAGTGCCCAGATCACCAAACACTATGGCCGGGATGAATTGATGGGAAAACAAATCATCGGCGTGGTCAATTTCCCGAAGAAGCAGATTGCCGATTTCATGTCGGAATGCTTGGTTACCGGTTTTGCAGACGAAAACGGCGACATTGTGTTAAGTACGGTGGAACGGCCTGTACCTAACGGTAGCAAATTAATTTGACAAGACATTTGTTGGCAGGCTAGTGCGCTAGTGTTGCATGTCTCATATCTCACGTCTCAAATCTTAAATGAAATACATCAATTTTGAAGATTCCGGTGACGCCATACCGGATGAGGTTTATATGAAAGAGGCGCTCCGCGAAGCGGAGAAAGCATTGGAACAAGGGGAAGTGCCCATCGGTGCCGTGGTCGTTGCTGGTGGAAGGATTATCGGCCGTGGCCATAACCTTACCGAGCGGCTGAACGATGTCACTGCCCATGCCGAGATGCAGGCATTTACCGCTGCCGCGAGTTATATGGGAGGGAAATACCTGCGCGATTGCACCTTGTACGTTACCATCGAGCCCTGTGTGATGTGTGCCGGTGCGGCTTATTGGACCCAAATCGACCGTATCGTGTTCGGTGCACTGGATGAAAAGCGTGGATTTTCAAAATTTGGGAGCAACGTACTACACCCTAAGACAACCGTAACCAACGGTATATTGGAGCAAGAGTGCGCAGCGCTCGTTACGTCATTTTTCCGTAATAAACGCGCTACTTAGCGGTCCGAAACTGCTGCCAAAAACAAAACTGCACCGACAAACGTTAACAATGCACCGGTATCATTGTATTTGGCAGCGTGAAGACGGCGGTAAGGTTGCATTTATCTGTAACATTGACTAAGTTTGTCCAACACGAATATTATTAATTTTTAACATAAAACAACACATACTATGGCTTTTGAATTACCGGCGTTACCTTACGCCACAGATGCACTGGAACCCCATATCGATAAAGAAACCATGGAAATCCATCACGGCCGTCATCATCAGGCATATGTGGACAACCTCAACAAGGCGATTGCGGGCACCGATGCAGAAAACCTATCTATTGAAGATATCTGCAAAAACATCTCTAAATACAGCGGGGCCGTGCGCAACAACGGCGGTGGCCATTACAATCACTCCCTGTTCTGGACCGTCCTGTCAGCAAATGGTGGGGGTACGCCCTCAGGCGATTTGGCTGCTGCTATCGACGAAGCTTTCGGTTCGTTTGATGAGTTGAAGAAAAAATTGCAGGAAGCCGGTGCTACACGCTTCGGCTCGGGCTGGGCGTGGCTTGTGGTGGATGGTTCGGGTAAATTACAGGTAACCTCCACCCCCAATCAGGATAACCCCCTGTTTGATATCGCTGAAGTGAAAGGCACGCCTATCTTGGGTATCGACGTATGGGAGCACGCGTATTATTTGAAATACCAAAACAAGCGTCCGGGATACTTGGAGGCTATTTTCAACGTAATCGATTGGGATGCGGTAGCCAAACGCTATGCCGACGCGAAATAGCAAGTAAAAAGAACAAAAAAGGCGGCCATATTTCAACGTATGTGCCGCCTTTTTACTGCGCGGTGTCTAGCCTCTCATATCCGGTGTCTAACTAATGTCTTATGGTAAACCAAAAAGCGATTGTCCTTCACGGTGCAAAAGAACCGTTGGTCTTAAAAGAAGTGCCCATTCCTGCTATTCGAGAAGATGAGGCTTTGGTACGCCTCAAAGCCGCTGCGTTGAACCGGCGCGACTGGTGGATACAGCAGGGGCAATATGCCGGGCTCAAGTTCCCGATCATATTGGGATCGGACGGGGCAGGCGTGGTGGAGCAAGTTGGGAGCAATGGTTCCACCCATTGGGTCGGCCGGGAAGTCGTAATCAATCCATCGCTGGGGTGGGGAAGCAGCGAAGCGTTTCAGGGAAAATCGTTCAGCATCCTCGGGTTGCCCGAAGACGGCACCTTTGCCGAGTTTGTACGTGTTCCCGTTGCCAATTTGCATGAAAAACCAACACATCTTTCATTTGAAGAGGCGGCAGCACTGCCCCTCGGCGGGCTTACGGCATATCGGGCGCTCTTCCAGCGGGCAGGACTGCGGGGCGGAGAGAAGGTGCTGGTTGTCGGTGCTGGTGGGGGTGTGGCAACCTTTGCGCTGCAATGGGCGTTACATGCCGGTGCAAAGGTATACGTTACATCCAGTACGCCGGCCAAGATTGGGCAAGCCGTGGCTTTGGGGGCCGCGGGCGGCGTTTTATATACCGACGATGGCTGGCCGCAACAATTGCAGGAGCAGGCCGGCGGCTTCGATATCGTGGTGGATAGTGCTTTGGGCGAAGGCGCGGCGCACTACCCCGATCTGGCCAACCCCGGTGGCCGGATTGTCTTTTTCGGCGGTACAGCCGGTAATATCCCTGCGTTGAACGCACGGAAATTGTTCTGGAAACAACTTTCCCTACTCGGCACCACGATGGGCTCGCAGGCTGATTTTGCTGCGATGTTGGCATTTGTGGACCGACATCGTGCCGCACCGGTAATCCATGCCACGTATCCATTGGAAGAAGCGGAGACGGCGCTTCGCCAAATGGACCGATCCGTGCAGTTCGGGAAAATCGTACTGACGGTGACTTGAGATACCGGCCGGACCTTTGTATCTTTGTTTAAAGAAAGGAACCCAGATGATGAGGTTATTGTTTTTACTGATGAGCGGTGTGATGTTGCAATCCGCCTGTTTGCAGGCCACCGACTCGAAGACCAACCAGACGCAATTGTTCACAGACAGTGTGGATTCATTGGCTGGTGTTGATACCGCCACGTTTGCCGGCGGCTGCTTTTGGTGTACCGAAGCCCAATTCCAGCAATTGGCCGGTGTGGATACCGTTATTTCCGGCTATACCGGCGGTAATGTAGCCCACCCAACCTATAAACAGGTTACCTCAGGTCGAACGGGCCATGCCGAAGCCATCAATGTGGTGTATCGGCCGGCTGAGATTTCGTATGATGAGTTGCTCGAAGCGTTTTTCATTGCCCACGACCCTACGCAGCTCAATCGCCAGGGCAATGACATCGGCACCCAATACCGGTCGGCCATTTTTTACCACGACGACGCCGAGAAAGAAAAAGCCGAATATTACATCCGGCGGCTCACGGAAGAGAAGGTTTACGATGGACCCATCGTAACCAAGCTGGAACCCTATGGCGATTTCTACATTGCCGAAGACTACCACCAAAATTACTACAACCTCAACCCGCAGCAAGCATATTGCCAATACGTGATCGTTCCTAAGTTGGAAAAGTTTAAGAAGGTATTCAAGGAGCGGCTAAAGCGGTAGGACGTCCCTCGGGCTGTGATGACTTATTGTTTATAGCGTATATAGTCTGTGACCAACGGTTCGATTCCGTTCTGCCTGAACAGCAAGGCTACCTGCCCCCGGTGGTAGGTCGAGTGGTTAATGACGTGGAATAAGGTGTCCTGTATTGTATTGACGAATGGTTTTCCGGTTGTGGTTTGGTACGCAATGTTGTTAGCAAGGTTGCACGTGGCGAGAATGCCGCAAGTCTCCTCGTGGTTGAGCCGGTCTATCGCCGCCGATATATCGATGGAGTGATCATCCCATACGCCGTATTCCGTTTTTCTTCCCAATATACGGCAGTTCCAAATGTGGTGCGCATTCACTAAATGGCTGAATAGAGCAATAGATTTTGCATCTACAGCCATTGATTCGCGTTGGAAAATCTCGGCTAATTGCTGGTTGCAATGCCGGTTATACCTAAATAGTTCTTCGAAAAATGATTTCATGCCAGACAA
The DNA here is from genome assembly GCF_041925275.1 of Parapedobacter sp. 2B3. Classification (NCBI taxonomy): domain Bacteria; kingdom Pseudomonadati; phylum Bacteroidota; class Sphingobacteriia; order Sphingobacteriales; family Sphingobacteriaceae; genus Parapedobacter; species Parapedobacter sp. 2B3. Next base: position 179,372 of record NZ_JBHEUZ010000012.1, read on the forward strand.
AAATACGAAAAGCGGCGATTAATAGTGGCCGGCCGAAATGGATTATACGTACGCCAAATTATTCGGTAGATCAGTTTCTGTTGTCTGATTTCCAAGATCGAACCATCCAGCTTTCGTACAGGAGGCATATCCAACAGACGGATTGTGACGGCCTCGACCCTTCCATTATTTGTGTGTGCGCGTCCGTGGTGACGGTATCTGCCAGCTTCCGTTTTGGTCAGGAAATCAAAATTCGCGAACGCCGGGCGGGTTCCGAAGAAGTGCAGCAGCGTATCCGGGGCGGAGGCTAGCTAGCAAAACAGCCAAAGAAATTGTCGCTCCATATGTTTGAAAATGTTAAGTTTGAAGTCTGAAAAGACGACGAATGACAAATAAACCAATGAGAGCCTTATCTGCGTATGTTGTTGCACTTATTTTGCTAACCACCTGTAGCAGCAAGTCATCGAATGAAAACCAAGCCGACCTGGTTATCTACGGAGGCACGTCAGCGGCCATCACCGCCGCGGTGCAAGCGATCAAATCGGGCAAGTCGGTTATTGTTGTTTCGCCCGATAAGCACCTAGGCGGACTGTCTTCGGGTGGCTTGGGTTTTACCGATACGGGCGATAAGTCGGTAATCGGCGGCTTGGCTCGCGACTTTTACCATCGCGTGTACCAGCATTACCAAGATAGCGCGGCTTGGCGGTGGCAGCAACATTCGGAGTACGGCAATAAGGGCCAGGGCACGCCGGCCATGGATGGCAACGAGCGAACAATGTGGATATTCGAACCGCACGTAGCCGAACAGGTCTTCGAAGATTATGTGAAAGAATACGAAATCGACGTCCGCAGAGACGAATGGCTCGACCGTAGTGGCGGTGTAAAGAAGCGGGCCGGTCGCATCGTTTCTATTACCACGCTGAGCGGCGGCACTTATAAAGGCAAAGTTTTTATCGATGCGACCTACGAGGGCGACCTCATGGCCGCCGCCGGGGTGAGCTACCATGTGGGCAGGGAGGCAAACCATGTATATGGCGAAAAGTGGAATGGCGTACAGACGGGTGTGCTGCACCACGGCCACTGGTTCAAAAGTGACCTTAGCCCTTACAAGGTGCCCGGAGATACTACCAGTGGTTTGCTGTATGGTGTGTCCGCCGAAAATCCGGGTGAGTATGGGGCGGGGGACCATCGCCTGCAGGCTTACTGTTTTCGGATGTGCCTGAGCAATCACCCGGATAATAAGGTTGCTTTCCCCAAGCCTGACAATTACAACCCCGAACACTACGAGCTACTGGCCCGGGTGTTTGCCTCCGGCTGGCGCGAGACGTTCCATAAATTTGACCCGATACCTAACCGGAAAACGGATACGAATAACCATGGACCCTTCAGTACGGATTTCATCGGGATGAATTACGACTACCCGGAAGCCACCTACGAGCGCCGACAGGAAATCATAAAGGAACACGAAGATTACCAAAAGGGGCTGATGTACTTTCTGGCGAACGATCCGAAGGTGCCAGCAGACGTACGGGAGGCCATGGCGCAGTGGGGGCTGGCTAAAGATGAATTTGTAGACAATGGCAACTGGCCGCACCAACTCTATATACGCGAAGCGCGGCGGATGGTGGGGCAATACGTAATGACCGAGCATGATACATTCAGCGACCGGGAAGTCGTAGACCCGGTGGGCATGGGATCCTACACGTTGGATTCGCATAATGTACAACGCTATGTGAAGCCCGATGGACACGTGCAGAACGAGGGAGACATTGGCGTACACCCCAAACATCCCTATCAGATTTCGTACGGTTCATTGGTGCCCAAGAAGGAAGAATGTTCGAATCTGTTGGTGCCTGTATGTGTGTCGAGCTCGCATATTGCTTTCGGTAGCATCCGTATGGAACCCGTATTCATGATACTCGGCCAAAGCGCGGCGTTGGCGGCCTCACTGGCCATTGACAGCGGAACGGATGTGCAGGCTGTGGCATATGCAACACTTGAAAGAGAATTATTGGCAGAAAAGCAGGTACTCGCATTACCGGCAAATTAATTTGATAGAAATATGGACCGTAGAGCTTCCATACGTACGATGCTATATATAGCGGGGGGTACGCTGGTACTTCCAGCCTGTTTCCGGCAATCCGGGCGAACCACCATTGAGCTGACCCATTTGGTGGTCAGCGATGCAGATGAGGCAATGCTGGAAACGCTTGTTGAAACGCTTATCCCGGCAACGGATAACCCGGGAGGGAAAGCGCTTTTACTGCATCTTTTCGTGCTGAAAATGGTTGATGATTGCCACGGCCCGGAAGACCAGCAATCTTTTGCCGAAGGGTTGAGGGTATTCACCGGCTGGGCGAGGAAGGAACTTAGCGTTGAATTCAAGGATGCGGAAAAGGAAAAACGTGAGACCTTGCTGGCACGTATCGACGATGCCGGTGATTTGGTGGGTAAGTTTTTCTCGCTCGTAAAAAGGCGTGCTATCCAGGGCTACATGAACTCGAAATACGTGATGACAAACCTGGTCAAGTACGAGTTGGTGCCGGGGCGATATGATGGTTATTTCCCGATGGAGAAAGCCGATGGTATAACAGCAAAATAGAAAGGTGATAAACATGGCAAACCTTGCGATAGATAGCATAAAGGAGCGTACGTTTGATGCCATTGTCATCGGGTCGGGTGCAAGCGGCGGTTGGGCAGCGAAGGAACTGACGGAAAGGGGATTGAAGACCTTGCTCTTGGAGCGTGGCCGCGATGTGGTCCATGTGAAAGACTACCCCACCACAAACCTTTATCCATACGAGTTTGAGCATCGCGGGGAAACCACCCATGCAGATAAGCAGGCCAATCCCATTGCCAACAGGTGCTACGCCTATAAAGAAGATTCCCAGCATTTTTTTGTAAAGGATGATGAGCACCCATACGTACAGGAGAAAGAGTTCGACTGGATCAGGGGCTATCAGGTAGGTGGCAAATCCCTGTTGTGGGCGCGGCAGACACAGCGGTGGAGCGAATACGATTTCGAGGGACCTGCCCGCGACGGTTTTGCCGTGGATTGGCCCATCCGGTCCGCGGATATCGCGCCGTGGTACAGCCATGTGGAGCGCTTTGTCGGTATCGCCGGAAACAGGGATGGCCTCGCAACGTTGCCCGACGGGGAATTCCTGCCGGGTTATCCCCTCAATGCGGTAGAGGACCATTTCCGGAATGCAATGAATCTCCACTACAAAGGGCGACATGTCATCAGCGCGCGCTGTGCACACCTGTCGCAACCACAGCCCATCCATATCCAACAGGGACGTGTGCAGTGCCAAAACCGGAAACTATGCCAGCGTGGATGCCCGTTCGGTGGTTATTTCAGCAGTAACTCGTCTACCATACCGTGGGCACAGAAAACAGGTAACCTGACGCTCCGTCCCCATTCGGTGGCCCATTCGGTGTTGTATGACGAGGCGCTAGGCAGGGCGGTAGGGGTGAAGGTCATCGATACCGATTCATTGGAAGAGATTGATTTTTACGCCAAGGTCATTTTCGTGAACGCATCGACGTTGAATACGAACCTCATCTTGCTCAACTCGGTTTCTAGCCGTTTCCCGGATGGACTGGGCAACGACAACGGATTGATGGGCAAGTTTGTCGCCTTCCATAATTATACGGCGCGGATCAGTGCCGAATACGACGGCTTGCTCCAGTATCGGACGGATGGCAGGAATCCAGCCGGCGGTGGTTATATCCCCAACTTCAGGAATGTGGAAAAACAGGAAACCGATTTTCTCCGCGGTTGGGCGGCGGCATTCAGTGCCAGCCGGTATGAAAACAGGGATAGCAGCGGCGTGGGCCAGGTGCTCAAGCATGGATTGCTCAACAGCACGTGGAGCAATTGGCGGGTGGGTTCCCACATGATGGCAGAGACCATCCCCAAAGAACATAACCGCGTGTGGCTCGATGCAGATAGGAAAGACAAATGGGGGATGCCGTTGTTGCATGTATCGGTTGACTATGCCGATGACGACTGGAAACGGCGACAGGATTATTATGACCGGATGGCGGAGATGTATGAGTCTGCTGGCTTTACCAACATCAAGACCCAGGATGACGGCCGCCGACCCGGTAACGATATCCATGAGATGGGGGGCATACGCATGGGCCACGATCCGAAGACCTCGTTGCTGAACAAATGGAACCAGCTGCATCTGTGCCAGAATGTCTACGTAACAGACGGCGCATGCATGACCTCCACGGCAACGCAGAATCCCACGCTTACCTACATGGCGTTAGCGGCCCGTGCCGTGGATTACGCGGTGAACCAATTGAAGCAGGGGTAGTAGTATCCTATTCTTTTGGCGAGACTAACAGCGTGTGTAAAAAAAATCCGTCTCGTTTAAAACGAGACGGATCCGCCCCAATGGGATTAGGGGCTATCAACCTAAACCTATTGCAAAGGTAATGATTGGATTTAAACGACCAAAAGAAAATCTCCATTTTTATTTTCGTAGGGCAACGCCCTTTATTTTATCCGTTACGTTTGTTATTTCAATGGCTTACTGCACCATCTTATTCGCACAGGCCGAACTCGCAAATGCCTCGGGCTTTGCCTTGAATACAAAGCCCATACTCAAAATATAGCCCATGGCATCGTGCAATGCCTGGTTTGATTTGAACATGGGATTCGTGTTGATGTCAGCATGTACTTCGAGGTCTACATGGTACCTATCCAGCAAGTCGCAGAGTGCATAAGCGATTTCAATGGAACGTTGCACTTCGGCAAGCATGCGTTCTTTGATGCTCATTTTTAAGCTGGTACGGTCTTGATGGATGTACATGAAACCACCTTTTCCTTCGCGTACGAAAACGATAACGGTAGCGAAATCGGTAATGCTACTCTTTACCTGCGAGTCGGTGCCAATGCAGACTTTGAGCTTGTTGCCCAAAGCGTATTCGCGGGCAATGGTAGTGGATACCTCGTCAAGAATGGGTTGGCGTATGGGTTCGCCACTGAATTTTTTCCAAGTCATAAAATTGGGATTAATGAACGATACGGAAAAGAACGCTAATGAAAGCGAGTTAAAGGTAAAGATAAAAGACCCTTAATACCAATAACTTAGTGTGAAGTTTTTATTAACACCTGAGCGGTTTTTAACAGTGAGTCCCTCACCGGAGGCGGGTGTCTAGCGTTTGGATGTCCACAGTCTTACGCCCACTGAAAGGTGGAATTGGTGGGATGCTCGATACAAATGGCGCAGCTCACGGGTTACTTGAATACGTGATAAATCCACGTAACCGTATTCAAGCGAAGAAAAAAGACTGATGCGTTGGTTGAAAAAGTAATGCATTTCCGGGCGTAGCAGGTAGATTTCACCTTCTGAGGTATATCGGTAATTTTCGCTATGGTCACTTGCCATGCGATTGGTCAGATGAAACGTAGCCACCCCGACTTTCGGTACAAAATGCCAGTGGTCGCTGATGGGGATCAGATAAAATGCGAATATCCCCCCTTCGGTGATCCCCCCACGTTTGCTATTTCCCACGTATTGGGTGGTCTGTAAGCCTGCCCCATGGTAACGCACGGAAGCACTCAATCCGAAATTACGGTAGATATTCACACCCAGTTCGAGCGAGATGGAAGGGCGGTGGGTGTAGCTGTGATTTAAGAAGTTGTTGCCGGCAAATACCGGATGGCCGACCGTCGGCCCCCAAAACAGGGTTTTCTCCGGTTGTGCATCATGCTGCTGACTGTATGCAAGGATAGGGAAAAGGGATATAAAAAAAGGAACCGTGCAACTTTCATGGTAGCCCAACTCGGATAGGTGCTATTTCAATAAGATAATCGCGTGCAGCTTTGATATCCACTTCTACGCAAGTTGCGCACAGCGAGCCTTCCAACGAGTCGATAACCTGATAGTTTTCTAATATTAATGCATGTTGTCCATTTGATTTCGGGAAGATGAGCCGGAATACGCCATCCGCTCCGGTCATGCCGTTGGCCGACAACTGGCGTACTTGGCGTGTCCCACCCGGCGGCGCAAGTGAAAACTCGGCGCCCACAGCATAAAGTACCAAAGGCAGGTTGGCCACGGGCTGATTAGCGGCGTCTACGATTTTACCCCTCACCGTGTAGAACGTATCGCCGTAAAACGCTAATTTTCGGCAACCGGCAAATAGGACCACAAAAATAACGGATAGGAGTAGGGCGGGCTGCTTCATGGCGTTATTTTTCTTTCGCGCCATAAGCCAAATCCCCCGCATCGCCCAAGCCCGGCACAATATACGCCTTGCTGGTAAGTTCGCTGTCTACGTCTCCCACCCACAGTTGGGCTTGGGGCAGGAAAGCCTGCACATGAGCGATGCCTTCTTCGCTGGCGATGGCAGTAACGATAATCAGCGACTTGATGTCGAAGTCATCCAGCAGTTCTTTGCAGGTAAGTACCATGGTCCTGCCTGTGGCAAGCATGGGGTCTGCCAGGATAACGATGCGGTTATTGAGATTTACGCTGCTTACATATTCTTTGCGGATTTCGAAGGCGCCGCTTTTCTTGGTTTTACGGTAAGCCCCGATGAACGTGCTATCGGCTTGGTCGAACACGTTCAGCATGCCCTGGTGCATGGCCACACCCGCCCGCAGGATGGTTGCCAATACAGGTTGTTCGGCGAGGAGCGAGGTCTCCGCGATGCCGAGTGGTGTTTCCACTTCCACAGGCTCATAAGTGAAGGTCTTGCTGATCTCGTAGGCAAATAGCTCACCCAATCGTTCCAGGTTGCGCCGGAAACGCATACGGTCTTGCTGTACCTCGCTATTCCGCAATTCGGCGAGGAAATGGTTGGCGATGCTGTTGCGTTGGGTTAAGATAGTAAGCATATTCAAACTTAGATAAAGTATTGATATTTTAATTATTTTTTTTTCGGCATCAATGAGATCGCGACGCTAAGTTTGCTTTGATAGGTAACTATAGTCGTAATGCACTTATCAGTGTTCTCCCATGCATAAACACGGTAGCGGCAGATTGGTTTTACTAACCCACCGGCTTGTTCTTCAATAATACCATGGGCACATCGGCGATGTTGAGGAGCTTTTTGCTGACACTGCTGTGGAATAGCCTTTCGAAGAAGCCATAATTCCGTGATGCCATCAGGATGAGGTCGATTTGGTGCATCTTTACGTATTCAAAGATGCCATCGGCCTTATCGCGGGCTTCTCCCACCACTTCAAAAACGGGGTCTACCACACCGAGCATTCCGAGTAGTTCATCCTTGCCCTGTAGTTTATCCGGTGTTTGCCCCCGTGTGGCTGGATCTACGTGGACAATATGGAGGGATGCCGCTAATTGGCTGGTCAACCGCACGATGCTTTCCACGGGCGTTACATGCCGTACATCCTTAAGGTCTGTGGCGTAGACCACGTTGTCTATAGGCTTGAAATCATGATCTCGGGGTACGATAAGTAACGGTGCAGCACCTGACTTGGCTACGGCCAAGGTATTATGGCCGATTAACGTGTTTTCGATGTCTGATAGACCGGCAATGCCCATAACGATCAGGGATACCGCGTATTGGTCTACGATGGCCCCCACGCCCGCTTCGACCGTTTTGTCATCTGTAAAAAATATAAAGCCATCGGTCGACAAGCCAGGTGGCACGCGTAGCTTCGCGGCCATTTTTTCCAGGTGGCGGAGGGTAGATGACTCATACCCGGCTTGGTCGTCAAAACCTTGCGGGGGCCGATGGGCATACGAGTGATAGAAGATGACGTTCCTTGCACGGAGATGGCCGGCCATGTCGACCGCGTATTGCGCCGCGGTGTACGACACATCGGAGAAGTCGACGGGGATGAGAAACGTCTTCACGGTGCGATCGATTAGTTTTTTTGTTTATCGGCGTAGCCAAATACCTTCTGTAGCAAGGGCGTGGTACGGGTACCACCCAAATTGTCACGTATCTTGGACTCTTCCTGTGCCACCTGGTGGAACAGCCCATCGATCGCTTTTCCGGTAACGTATTTCGTTAAATCGGTTTCTATTTTTTCATTAACAAGCGGGAGCTGGTTGTACTGCGACACCGCCGCCGCCCAATATTGTGCTACATTATGCTTGCCGAGCGCTCCCTCCACAATGGGGCTGAACCGTTTGGCCAGCTCATCGGTGGTGGTACGTTTGAAAAATTGGGTGGCGGCATCTTGCTGACCACTCAGTAGAATGTTGGTGGCATCGCGTATGGTCAATTTGGAAAGTGCAGACACGAAAACCGGTGCAGCCTCTTCCACGGCACCCTCTGCCGCCCGGTTGAGACTTTTGATAAGGTTGTCGCAGAGTGAACCTAGCCCGACTGTGCGGAGTGCGTTTTCTATTTTCTGGGCTTCGGGCGGCATGAGTATCTTCACGGCAACGTTGCCCAAGAATCCATCGGTAACTGACAATGACTTGATGCTCCGGTCCAAGCCTTGGCTTAACGCTTGCTTGATGCCGGAGGCGGCCTCACTCGAACTCACCGACGTTGGCGAGCTGCTGCTTGACGTTGCCGACCCGGAGGGGCTGCTGCCCGTGGGCAATTGGCTCAGTGTATCACACTGCGTGAACAGCAGTAAACAGGATGCAAGCGAAAGTGTTTTTAAGCCATTCATGGAATGATATTTTTGATGTTGGGAATTTAATCCTTTTCGTAACGCACCGTTGCCATTACCGGAAAATGGTCGGACGGGGTTTTCCCCCCGTAACTGTCTGTAAGAATACCATACCTGATAACGCGAAACGGCTTGGACAGGAAGATATGGTCAATACGGCTATCACCCCCTCTCTTCACATTGAAGCCGTTAAACGTTGTGCTGGGCGCATATCGCAATTCTGCTAGCTCATATGCATCGGTTACTTCACCACCCTCGTTGAGTACACGGTAGCTTTCGTTGTGTTGGTCCACATTGAAATCACCCATAATGATCATCGGAATGCCGGCACCCAATGCATGTGCTTTCTCGACGATCAGTTTGGCGCTTTCCTTGCGTGCCTCCACCCCGATATGGTCAAAGTGTGCATTGAACAAGAAAAATTCAAAACCTGTCTGTTTATCTTTGAACAATCCCCAGGTACAGATCCGTGGCAATACGGCATCCCATCCTTTATTGGGTATTTCTGTGTTTTCGGCGAGCCAGAAGTTGCCTTGCTTCACTGCTTCGAATCGGTCGGACCGGAAAAAAATGGCCGCATGTTCCCCCCCTTCTTTACCGTCGTCCCGGCCGACGCCGATGTATTGGTATCCCGGCAGCAGGGTAGAGAGTCCCTCGAGTTGATGTTTGAGGCCTTCTTGCGTACCGAAGATGTCGAATCCGTGGAACTTGATCAGCTGTGCCAGGTGGGGTGACCGATCTTTCCAGAGGTTACCCGTATCGCTGGCGGCATCGTACCTGATATTATAGGTGGCTACGTTGAACTGCCGGGCGACATTTTCCTTCTTTGCTCGTTTAATAACATCAAACAACAGCGCTGGCTCATCCGTGGTGATGAACTCCACACGTTGGCTCAACAGATTGCGCATTTCGTCTTCGGTATTGACTGTCCAAGCGTTGATAGCGAGCCCTAGGCCATGCGCTTCTTTAATCCACGTAGGGTTTTTCTTGAATACGCTGAAGTGGTAATCCAAGCCCGCAAAACCATCTTGCTTGGCTTGCGCCGGCGCGACGTCACCGTTGAGGTAATAGACCTTAGCCTTCGGATCAAGCTCTATGATGCGCTTGCAGGCATCATAGTCAAACGCAATATATTCCACATATTTCTCAGCACCCAAGCGTTTGACAAGTTCGACCGATAGGTCGGCCGAATGAAGGGTACGTTCCTTGCCCAGCTTGGAAGTTTTCAGTTCGAAAATGAGCTTCGTTTCTTTGTGCTTCATCCCTTCGCGTAGGTAGGCTTCAGCCGTTGGAATAGCTTCGCCGTTGGGATGTTTTTTGGCCAACAATTCCGCGTAGGTAGCCGTACCGATATCGATGCCGTAAAAATCGTTGTCGTGGTTGACCACCAGTACATCATCTTTGGTGAGGTGTACATCAAACTCAGTGCCCGCGCATTTCAATTTGATAGCACCCTGTAAAGAGGCGATGGAGTTTTGTGGAACGCCTTCCACTTTCCAAGCACCGCGATGGGCAATGACCTGGCTTACGGATTGGGCAGAAGATAGGAGCCACATGGTACAAGCGATTAACGTGAAGAAAATACGGATAACGGGTTTCATGTTTTGTTTTTATGAAATAAGCTACGTACTAATCAACTTGACTAGCCGCGTTAAAGGTAAACATTTTATTAAAGGGTTGAAATTGGGTGGGTGATAATTTAGAAATCTATTGTAACTTTATCAGCAATTAAGCATCCTAATGGAAATGTACGGCAGGTACTCGTTTTCAAAGTGGCCCATCGAGTGGATGTGTTGGATATCAGCGCTGTTCTTGCTTTATTTTTCCAACCCGCATGTGCATCATCTGTCGCTGTGCCCGTTGGATAATTTAGGGATCACGTGGTGCCCTGGTTGTGGGTTGGGAAGGTCCATCGCACTCCTCATGCACGGAGAATTACAGGAGTCGATACGGATGCATTGGTTGGGAATCCCCGCTTTTTTGGTCATCGTACATCGGATTTATAGCTTATCAAAAAGAACATACAATAACTGGATTAAAACTTACCATTATGAGCAACCGTAATATACTGATGACCATCAGGGGTATTTCCCCTGAAGAGCTGATGTACTTGGAGCACACCACCAAAACGTTTACTGAAGAGCAAACAAAGCACTTTGTGTTCATCTATGATAGTAAAAGGAAAAATGCCCAGGACATCCTGTTGTTTACGCTGCTGGGTTTCCTTGGCTTTGCCGGCATCCAACGGTTTGTGATGAATCAGGTAGCTATGGGAATCATCTATTTCCTCACGATCGGTTTTTGCTGGATAGGCACCATCGTGGACCTCATTAACCACAAGAGCATGACCGACGAATATAATCAACGTGTGGCCCGGGATGCCGCGATGATGGTGATGGGTGGATATGTATAACTTTTAAGGGGTAGCCGCTCCCCATTCCCGGTAAAACTGCGCAAGGTATTGTTCCATGAATTGATGCCGCTCTTCGGCTACCCGTTTTGCGGTGGCTGTATTCATTTTGGCTTTCAGGAGCAGTAGCTTTTCATAAAAATGGTTGATGGTAGGAGCCGTACTGTTTTTGTAAGCCTCTTTATCTTGGTTGGACGTAGGCAAGACGCTCGGGTTGTATAGTTCCCTGTTTTTAAATCCGCCGTAATGGAAAGCACGTGCAATGCCAATTGCGCCGATGGCATCCAATCGATCGGCATCCTGCACGATTTCGAGTTCCTTGGAATGGAAAGATACCTGGCCTAAGCTGGCTTTGTACGACATGTTTTTGATAATATCCTCCACGTGGTTTACCACACAGGCATCCACGCCGATGCTATTGAGGAACTCACCCGCTATCCGTGGGCCGATGGTTTCATCGCCGTCGTGGAACTTACTGTCGGCAATGTCATGTAATAATGCGGCCAGTTCACAGACCAATCGGTCAGCTTGTTCATGCTGCAACAGCAACTTTACTTGGTTCCATACCCGTAGGATATGCCACCAATCGTGGCCTGCTTCCGCCTGGGCGAGCTGCTTACGTACAAATTGTGCCGTTTGGTCGATGTACGCCTGCATCAGTCCGTGTGTTCCTCCCGCGGTCGGCGGGTACCTTCATAAATTTCGTATTCGAGCAGGCGACAATCAAGTTTGCCGTTGTAAAACTCGACCCTACGCGAGGTGTGTAAGCCAATCTTTTTGGCCAGGTCCGGGTTTCCGGTAAACACATATCCGCGTTTACCACCGCATCGTTGTTTCAGGAAGTCGCCGATACGGCTGTAGGTGGCTTCGAGTTTGGTGTGCACACCCATCCGCTCCCCATATTCCGGATTGAATACCACTACTCCCGGTCCGTCGGGAAGCGGTGTTTCGGCAAAATCACACACGTGGAAGTCGATCAACTGGTCCACCCCTGCCGTTTTGGCGTTTGCCCGCGCAATGTCAACAGCCTCCCTGGATAGATCTGAAGCGATGATGGTTGCCGTAGGCTTCTTGTTTACCTGGTCTTTCAGCCGCCGCCTTTCGGCAAAGAACACCTGTTCGTCATAGCCAAGGATGTGCATAAAGGCATAGTTCATCCGGAACAGGCCGGGCTTGCGATTGGTGGCGATGAGTGCCGCCTCAATGGCGAGCGTGCCCGATCCGCACATAGGGTTCACGAAAGCTGACTGGCCCTCCCATGCCGTAGCGTAAATCACGCCGGCAGCCAGTGCTTCCAGCATCGGCGCTTTGCCCGGGTGCTTGCGGTAGCTATGTTTTGCCAGTGTTTCTCCCGATGTGTCGAGAAAGATTTCCGCCTCGTCATCCTGCCAATAAAGATGCACCACGGTTTTATGCTGGTCGGGACCGCTATCCGGGCGAAGGCCCTTTTTGGCTTTAATACGGTCGGCAATCGCATCCTTTACTTTCAAGTTGGCAAATAGGGGCGTGGTAATGGTGGGGTTGTTTACGTTGGATGTAACGGAAACATACCCGTCAAATGCAATCAGTTCCTCCCACGCGATGCTCGATAATGCTTTGTAAAGGTCGTCGGGATTGCGTGCAGGAAAGGCTGCTAACGAATAGAGCACCTGGCTGGCACAATGCAGATTCAGGTTTAGCCGTATGCAATCATTGACCGTAGCGAAGAGCTCTGCACCGGTGGCAAAACCACGTTTGATGTCGAAGCCTAGCTGCCGCACTTCCGCCTGTAGGTAGGGCGACAATCTTCTGTTGCAGGTAATGATGACTTTCCGCGGGGTGTTGAAAACTTCCATAAGATTTTGGCAAAGGTAGGTATTATCATAAGCAAAAAATACCTAATTTTACCATTTCATTAATCATAGGTAATTGTAGTAGCCGGAACGGCAGAGCTTGGCGGGTATACATGCTTGGTTAGGTTTTGGTAAAAAGAAAAAGTGATGGAAATACGAGGAAAAGTACACGAAATTGGCGATGTGCAGCAAGTTACAGACTCATTCAAGAAGCGGGATTTAATCGTGCAATATGCGGAAAATCCGCAATTTGTCGAGTATATCCGTTTTGAAGCCACCCAAGACCGGACGACGTTGTTCGACAGCCTGAATGTGGGTGATGAGGTGGAGGTGTCGTTCAATCTACGTGGGCGCCCGTGGACGAATAAGGATGGTGTAACGAGTTACTTTAATTCATTGGTGGCGTGGCGGGTGGCCAAAGTGACTGCCGAGCCGGTAGCGACTGGACAAGCCGGAGCAGCACACCAGGTGGCTACGCCCCCCACGGTTGATATTTCTGCCGATGATGGGAAAGACGACGATTTGCCATTTTAATCGAATATAGTTTAAGTTGATTGTAAATCAAAAGGTGTCCCGCCATCGGCGGGACGCCTTTTTTTGTGTACGTTTTGTATGTCTGATGTATGGATGTGCAGCCATTTGCGATCAGAATTTAAACGTCACGCCTACCGCCAAAACCGAAACACCATACCCCAATTCGGCGTAGGCACCTATATTATCCGTAAAGAACCATCGTCCTCCCAGGAAGCCGGAAAGGCCAATGCCGCTGCCGTAATTGTTGCTTAAATCGGCGCCACCCCCTTCCGTTTTATATTTAACGATGTTGTACGCCAGCATGGCACCGCCATATACATCCAGGTTCGGCAGGTCCGTGAATCCGTTATAATGGTAAGCGCCACGTGCGCCGACAACGATGTAATTCCATTTCGCAGTGTATCCGGCGTCCGTGTATTTGTAGCCGGTATTCCCGAGGTAGCCACCCAGGCTGATGACACCCGGCCCGCCGATGTCCCAAAGACCATGGTCGACAGAAACACTGATGGCTGGCCGAGCCTTACCGAGCCCACCCAAGGCGGTCCCCAGTCCGATGCCGGCATTGGCCGCTGTTGTTCCTTTTTGAAAGGGCTGTGCGTTTACCGCCGAGGCTATCGCCATGGACAGGAAAATGAAAATGGTTTTTTTCACGATTTTTTGAATGATTGATTTCATGAGTGATACTAGTTAGCTTTTTTGTAATTGTACTCGCGGGTTTCCACCACCACATCAGAACCCCTGTTATAGACGGCAGCCTTTGTGGGGTAACCGGCATTGTTATAAGTGTACGTGATGACTACGTCTTTATTTGCACTCGGGGCCTGCGAAGTTGTCTTTTCAGTCCGAGGGTTGTTGGCATTGGAATTGCCGGCTTTCCAAAAATAAGGATTTCCATATTTGGCTATAAAAGCCCGATCATCATAGTCCCCATATTCAAGGGTTGTGAGCCATTCGCCGTCGGCCATTTGTTCCCACGACACCAGATTACCTTCGTTATCATAGGTATAAGTCATCGTTATAACCAACGCATCCTCATCTCTTGGAATAGCCGTTTCGCTGGCCAGGCGATTATTGCTATACGTAAATTGCCAATCAATAGGCGTGCCGTCAGATAGGTTTGGCTGCGTCTGTACCATCGATACCGGTTTATCCCCGCCCCCGTAGGTATATTCCTCTCTTAAGAAGTTTTCGCCGTCTTGATTGACAAAATTCGTGATTGTTAATAGTCCGTTGGCATTGTAAGTGTGTGATATCGTTATGTTATTTACCCCATCTGCGTCGTAGGGATAGTTACGGATCATCCTATTCTGGTCGTCGTATTCATACGTTGCAACTGTTTTACCGTTAATTTTCTGCTCGGTAAGCAAAAGCATATCTCCTTTGGCGCCACTTGGTGGTCCAACATAGCAGGGGCTTTCTTCATCAGTGGGATCACAATCGTCGTCTTTTTCGCAGGACGTAAAGGCTACGGCGATAAGGAACAACCATACGGCTTTTTGAATCATTGTTTTCATGGCGTTTATTATTTAGGGCACCTCTAAAAACTCATTGATTTGAAATAACATTTGATATTAGCTTGATTTTCAGTATATTTAAATCATGAAA